>CAYXMX010000036.1:0-18699 GCA_964466265.1 uncultured bacterium
CCAAACTATCACACAAGCGATCAATATCTTTCGTTGTATTATATAAATAAAAACTGGCTCTGCCTGTGGCAGAGACACCCAGTTTTTTCATAATAGGTTGAGCGCAATGATGACCGGCTCTGATGGCAATACCATCACTATCCAGGAGTTGGGCCAGGTCATGGGGATGAATATGAGACACATTAAAGCTAATAACGCTTCCCCGATCCGGTGCTGATCCATAAATGGTTACTTCCGGAATTTCATTCAAATTTTTGAGTGCGTATTGTAATAGTACCTGTTCATGGCGGTGGATTTCATCCAGACCGATCTCCTGGATATAATCAACGGCCGCTTCCAGTCCAATAGCCTGAGCAATGTTGGGTGTTCCTGCTTCAAATTTCCAGGGAATATCATTCCAGGTTGATTCGGTTAATGATACAGAGCGTATCATTTCGCCTCCCCCCAGAAAAGGATTCATGGATTCGAGAATTTCCCGTTTTCCGTAAAGAATACCCACCCCGGTTGGTCCAAGCATTTTATGACCGGAAAATGCAAGAAAATCACAATCCATCTCCTGGACATTCACCGATTGATGGGGAACACTCTGAGCACTATCAATTAAAGTGACGGCTCCCACACTTTTTGCTAATTTTATTAATTTTTTAATCGGATTCACCGTTCCAAAAACATTGGATTGATGAATAATAGCCATCAGTTTTGTCTTGGATGTGAACCATTGATCAGGGTCCGTTAAGTCAAGTGTTCCGTCTTTCTTAAATGGAATAAATTTTATTTTGGCTCCAGTTTCCCGGGCGCATAACTGCCATGGAATCAGGTTGCTGTGATGTTCCATTTCTGTCAATAGAATTTCATCACCTTTCTTCAGGTGTTGTCTGCCCCAGGCATATGCCACCAGGTTAATGGACTCAGTGGTTCCTTTCGTAAAAATGACTGATTGAGTTTCGGCGTGAATAAAATCAGCGATTTTTTGACGGCTGCTTTCATATTCTGCCGTGGCTTTTTCTCCAATTTGATAGATGGAACGATGAACGTTTGAGCAGTAGTGTTTATAATAACGATCAACCGCTTTAATCACAGAAAGCGGTTTAAATGTCGTGGCTGAATTGTCCAGGTAAACCATGTTTTTATGGTTATTACCGTACATGGGAAAATCTTTTCGGATTTTTTCAATATTCATCATTGTTTATTAAAGCAAGCCCAGTTGTAGGCGGGCGGCTTCTGTCATCATATGCTGGCCCCAGGGCGGATCCCAAACCAGGAGTACCATCACATCAGTTACCCCGGGAACGCCTGAAATCTTTTGTTCCACTTCTTGGGCGATGACGGGACCCATTCCACATCCCGGAGCGGTAAGAGTCATGGACACCTCCACCATCGTACCCTCGGAATCTGTTTTCGAAAAATCACAGGAATAAATTAAACCAAGATCCACAATATTGACCGGTATTTCAGGATCGTAGCAAGTACGCATGGCATCCCAGACCGCTTTTTCGTCTACTGTTTGATCATGGCTTGTTTCTTCTTTTTCCTTAACAATGGTTTTTTTACCGATGGCATCTGCATTTTCATCCTCCACCCGGTAGAGATTTCCATTGACAGCTACGGTATAATTTCCACCCAATGCCTGGGTAATGATTCCGTGCTCTCCTTTTAAAATTTTACCTTTGGTCCCTGATGGAATCATGGTGACGGGACAGTCCCTTAAAAAGGTAATAACTTCTTCTGTGTGACTACTGTTAATCATATTTATTCTGTTTTGGTTGGTTCCTCTTTGCCCTGGAGAGCATTGTTCATGGTATGCCAGCTCAAAATGGCACACTTCACTCGGGATGGATATTTATGAACTCCGGCGAGTACGGCCAATTTCCCCATTTTATCACTGGTTTCTCCCGTGGTAATCATTTTGTGAAATTCTTGAAACAGGTGCTCTGCTTCCTGAACGGTTTTCCCCTTGATCAGTGTGGTCATGATGGAAGCAGATGCCTTTGAAATGGCACATCCCGATCCTTTAAAACTGATATCTTGAATTTGATTATTTTCTACAATAAGATATAAAGTAATTTCATCGCCACAAAGGGGATTGTGTCCTTCTGCGACGGCTGTGGCATTCTCTAATTCTTTAAAATTTTTCGGATGCTGATTATGATCCAAAATAAGTTGCTGGTATAATTCTCTTAAATCAGTCATGATTTAGCTCCTCCAACCATTGGGAGAGTTTGCTGTGGAAATAGGTTGACACAGTGGGAAGGTGGATTAATTGTAATATTTCACCAGCGAAGCCTTCCACCATCAGCATTTTTGCTGTGTCGATGCTGATTCCCCTGGACCGTAAATAATACAGCGCATCTTCATTCAGCTGGCCCGTACTCGATCCGTGGGAGCACCGGACATCATCGGCATAAATTTCCAATTGGGGATTGGAATGCATAGAAGAATTCCGGCTGATCAATAGATTTTTATTGGATTGACTTGAATCAGTTTTTTGACTGTTTTTTTCTACAATGACCCGGCCGTTGAATACGCCGGTAGCTTTATCATCCAGGATATATTTAAAAAATTGATTGCTTTGACAATTTGGCTGGTTGTGATTAATGAGAACCCGGGTATCCATATGCTGATTATTTTTTAATAATGAAAGACCGTTTATTTGGGCAGATGCGTTTTCGCCGCCAAAGTGAAGATAGAAATCCCCTCTGTATAATTCGGTACTTTTATTGAATTGGACCATCTTTAATGATGAATCTTTTTCCAACAGGTAATTAACCGTTTCGGTATGATATCCTTGATCTTCCTGTAGCCGATAGTGATTTAAAAGACTTCCTTTTCCGATTTGAGCCAAGGTGGCACAATTGTTCCAAACATCAATATTTTCCCCTTCGGCGTATTGTTCGATGAGGGTGACCGATGACTGTTCTCCAATCTGAATGTTTATCCGGGGATGGTTCATGATTGGTGTGTCAGAATCCCCGGAGATAAAGAGAATATGAATCGGATGATCCAGATGGAAATGATTAGGGATATGAATTGATAAACCGCAATTCATTAAGCTGGTATTGAGGGCCCAAAACGGATTATTTTGATCCTCTAATTGAATATTTTCCAGACAAAGGTCTAATTTTGACTGAATAAGCACTCCGGGAGGTACGATAGATTGCTCCGGGAGGAATCGACCATTCAACAGGGTAATACAATAAACATTTTCAAGAGAATAATGATGCTTACCTGGAATAAACTCATTTTCTGTCTCCATTTGAAATTCAATCTTTTTTAAGGGAGAAAAATCAGTAAACTGCCAATCTTCCCATCTTTTAGTGGGAAAGCCTAAATGGCTAAAATGTGTGAATGCCCGTTGACGTATTTGAAGAAGTTCTGGTGATTCATGAGACCGTTCCTTCTGAAACATATCAAAAGTTGAAAGAAAATGTTCCATTATTTTACCAACCAGGAATATCCTTTTTCTTCCAATTCCCGTGCCAATTCCATGGTACCTGTTTTAATAATTTGACCATCAATCATGGCATGAACCACATCAGGTTTCATATAATCCAACAGCCGTTGATAATGGGTAATCGCCAGAATCGCTCTGTCTGTATTTCTATATTGATTAACGCCGTTGGCTATAATCCGTAATGCATCAATGTCGAGGCCTGAATCTGTTTCATCTAAAATGGCGAAATCCGGTTCGAGAGTCACGAGTTGGAGTATTTCATTCCGCTTTTTTTCACCGCCGGAAAATCCATCGTTTACCGCCCGGCTCAAATAACTTTCATCCATTTCCACACATTTAATTTTTTCCTTAATGAGTGTGAGGAAGTCCATGGCATCCAGTTCATCTTCCCCTCTGGCTCGTTTCCGGGCATTCAAGGCTGCCTTTAAAAAATAGGTATTATTTACACCGGGAATGACGACCGGATATTGAAAAGACATGAATATTCCCATCAGGGCACGCTCCTCAGGCGATTTATATAAAATACTTTCTCCTTTAAATAAAATATCTCCCTCAATTTCATAACCTTCTTTTCCGGAGATCACATGTGCCAGCGTACTTTTTCCTGACCCGTTTCGTCCCATAATCGCATGAAGCTCTCCGGCTCGAATCGTTAGATTAATTCCCTTGATGATTTCTTTATTTTCAATTTTAACGTGTAAATTTTGTATTTCAAGCATGATTGTCATTTTGTCGTTGTGTAAAATGTGATTAAGTAATGGTGCAACATTTGTGTTTAATTCCCAAGGTTCAATATTGGGGTATTAAGTCCTCCGGTGAAATAATTTTCTGTTGGTTTATTTACAGAATCGTACCGTTGACCCGGAACCATTATGGGTAAAAGTTTGAATAATTTTGTAAAGACCGATAAGAGGTGATCTAATATTTTATTACCAGGAATATGACGCCCATTATAGTACCAATCCCGCACTTTGCGATGGGAGCCAAGTGAATATTCATCGATTCGGGCATTGTGAATTCCTGTGCCTATGGAATCACCTTCTGCAATGTTTAAACTGATTGAGCCATTGGCTCGATATAATTGATTTGGTAAATTTTTTGCCCAATCATCGTATTTAATAAAACTCATATCATTTTCTCATGCTCAATACCTTATGACATTATTACCCATCATCCAACGCTTCCTTCCAAACTCACTTCCATCAATTTTTGTGCTTCTACAGCAAACTCCATTGGAAGCTCTTTAAAGACTTCTTTACAGAAACCATTTACAATGAGTGAAACCGCATCTTCCGTGGAAATGCCACGTTGATTGCAGTAATAAATCTGGTCTTCTCCGATCGATGAAGTGGATGCTTCATGCTCCATTTGGGCAGATGAATTACGAACATCAATATAGGGAAACGTATGGGCACCGCACTGATCACCGATCAACATGGAATCACATTGTGAATAATTACGTGCATTGTCGGCATTTTTCAATATTTTCACACCGCCCCGATAAGTTTGTTGACCTTGCCCGGCGGCAATACCTTTGGATATAATGGTGCTTTTGGTATTTTTGCCCAAGTGAATCATTTTCGTTCCTGTATCTGCCTGCTGAAAATGGTTGGTCAGAGCAACAGAATAAAATTCACCGACGGAATGGTCTCCCTTCAAAATACATGAAGGATATTTCCATGTGATGGCAGAGCCTGTTTCTACCTGCGTCCAGGATATTTTGGACCGTTCTTCCAAACATATTCCTCGTTTGGTAACAAAATTATATATACCGCCTTTTCCTGTTTTTGGATCACCGGGGTACCAGTTTTGAACTGTGGAATATTTAATACTTGCATCCCGATGAGCCACCAGTTCCACCACGGCAGCGTGAAGTTGGTTTTCGTCACGCATAGGTGCCGTGCATCCTTCCAGATAACTGACATAACTTCCTTCATCAGCAATAATCAGCGTTCGTTCAAATTGCCCTGTCTTCGCCGCATTAATTCTAAAATAGGTCGACAATTCCATAGGACACCGGACTCCCTTGGGAATATAGATAAAGCTACCATCAGTGAATATGGCAGAATTGAGGGTTGCAAAAAAGTTATCAGTATAGGGAACCACCGATCCCAGATATTTTTTAATCAAATCAGGATGAGTTTGAACTGCTTCTGAAAAAGGACAAAATATGATTCCGTGTTTTTCCAGCTCATCTTTGAAAGTAGTGGCAACAGAAACAGAATCAAACACCGCATCCACGGCAACACCGGAAAGCATTTTCTGCTCTTCCAATGGAATACCCAGTTTTGTGTACGTGTCTAATAACTCAGGGTCCACTTCATCCAGACTGTTAAGCTCCTTCTTCTTTGGTGCTGAATAATAACTGATTGCTTGATAGTCTATATCCGAATAATGGATTTTTGCCCAGGACGGTTCTTTCATTTTGAGCCATTTTCGATAAGATTTTAACCGCCATTCCAGCATGAAATCAGGTTCATTTTTCTTGGCAGATATCATGTGAATCACATCTTCATTCAGTCCGGGGGGAAGTGTATCCTGTTCGATATCGGTTACAAACCCATACTGATAATCTTGTTCGATCGCTTTGTTGATAACGTCAGACATGATTCCTCATTCGTTGAAAAAATATATCATCTTTAAACTGAAAAACTAGTCCCACATCCACAGGTTCTATTGGCATTGGGGTTATGGATTTTGAATCCACCATTAAGCATATCATCTGAGTAATCAATTTCCAGACCACGTAAATAAAGCCAACTTTTCAAATCACAGTAGATCGTTAATCCATTGTGTTCTATGACCTTGTCCATATCTCCTTTTTCTCGCTCAAATGTCATTTGATAATTCATCCCGGAACAACCTCCACCTTCAACACCCATTCTTAACGCCCAATCTTCTTTATTTTCCATTTTCATGGCGTTTTTTATCCGTTTAATAGCTTTTGGACTAACGGTAATCGTGGCATTGGCAAATTCTTCTAACGGATCGTTTATTTTTTTTCCCATATTACTCCCATTCGTTGGTTGAATTTTCTGAGTTGGTTTCTCTAGGTGCAAAACCCAGTTTTTGTTTTGCTTCGTCTGTCATCATGGCCGGATCCCACGGCGGATCAAAGGTTACCTGAACCGTTGTTTCGTCCACACCAGCCAAATGAGTCACTTTTGTTTTAATGTCCTCCGCCATATGCTGTGCCATTCCACAACCGGGAGTGGTTAAAGACATGGTTATTTCTACTACCTTTTTATCAATATTTATATCATATATAAGACCCAAATTCCACAAATCAACCGGAATCTCCGGATCATAACATTGTTTCAGTACATCGATAATTTGATCTTTTTCAATCATAATTTATCATTAGTGAGTGATTTCACCCACGGTCATATTCTCGAACATGCTTCGCATGTTATCGTTAATTTTTTTAATAGGGGAGCGAATATTACATGCGGAAATAATCGTACACTCCGAATCAAAATAACAGTCCATTAATCCCAATGGACCTTCGATTTTTTCAAAAAAATCAATCATATTAATATCCAGAAGTTCGGCGAGAATTTTATATCCGCCACTGGGTCCCTGAACTGCTTTGATAATATTTTTTTTGGCCATAAGCTGGAGTGTTTTAGCCAGATGTTCTACCGGGATTTGATATGCCTCAGCAATTTCTTTGGTGCTGGTTAATTCACCAATAGGCTTTGACTGCATATGACGAAGAGCAATCAGGGCATATTCTACTTTTCTGGTAATTTTTAACATGATTAAACCCGACTATAATTATCGGTTATAATTTACTTAATTTTAAAACTGTTAGACAAGATTTATTTACGACTAAATTAGTCGGGTTTATTACAGAACGGAAATGATTTGACTATTTTTACGAACAATTCTGCCTACAACAACCGGCTGAGTAAAATAATCTGAATCAAATTGATCCAGGTAATCAGAGACTGCTTTTTCAGGAATTGAAACAAGCAAACCCCCAGATGTTTGCGCATCAGAGCAGAGGAGCTTATCAACAGAAGTGAGTTCTTTGCTGAACATCACGTCATCTTTAATAAAGTCAAAATTACGTTTAGATCCCCCTGGCATAATCCCCTTATCGGCTAACTCCCGGACTTCATGGAAGAAAGTCAATGATAGGAAATCAATTTCAGCCGACACATTACTGGCGATGCACATTTCGCGCAGGTGGCCCAGTAATCCAAAACCGGTGATATCGGTTGCACTGTGAATATCAACATTTTTCATCGCATCGGCACCGGCTTTATTCAATGCGGACATGGATTCTACTGCTTCATCAATTTGTTTTTGTGATGCTTGACCTTTTTTAATGGCAGTAGCAATGATGCCCGTCCCCAGTGGCTTAGTTAAAATTAATGAATCCCCCGGTTGAGCTCCATTATTTCGAATGAGATGATGTTTGTCAGCAACTCCGGTCACAACCAGCCCATACTTCGGTTCATGATCATCTACCGAATGACCTCCGACAATCGAAATTCCCGCTTCAGTGGCTTTATCTATTCCCCCTTGCAAGATGGCCGTCAGTATGGATTTTGGTAATTCATTAATGGGAAAACAGACAATGTTTAGTGCGAACAGGGGAGTCGCACCCATTGCATAAATATCCGAGAGAGAATTTGCTGCTGCAATTTGACCAAAAAGGTAAGGATCGTCCACGATAGGTGTAAAAAAATCTACTGTCTGAATAATATATTTATCACCTTCAAGACGGACCGCGGCGGCATCGTCAGCGCCATCAAAGCCAACGAGGACACGATCATCTTTTGGTAAATTGAGTTGCCCCAGAACCTGGGTCAGGTCTTTTGGACCTATTTTACATGCTCAACCGCTACCGTGAGAAAGGGTGGATAGTCGAATCTGTTCTTTTGTTTTCATTTTAATTTTTTTGTTAATTTTCTTACATCTTCAATCGTATTGATTTCAATATCGGTCAAATATTCCAAATGAATGGTTTTAAATACAGAATGTACATGGACTTGAGCCTGGTACTGGTGAAGAACCATGGGAATATGGGATGTTTTCAATACCATTAATTGAAAAGGATAATCTATGTCCGTCGGTTTTAATGTTGAAAGCGTGATATTATTATCGGATAAGCCATGTCTTTGATCCTGGATATCCTTTAGCAGAATTTTTTCTTTGAACACCCAGGGAGCTCTCATATCTGCTCCTTCCTTGATCATACAACACCCCTGCTGAAAATGTTCTAAAAAATAATGACCATACATTCCTTTGCTAAAGGTATTTGAAATATAGTTATTTATAGAATCCTGGCATGTTTTTAAATAGGATTTCCATTGAGGAAAATGACTTCGAAAAAGAAAGTATCCAAACGAGGTATTGAAAGAATTTCCTCGGTTAAAGAATGATTTAATTTCATAAGTTAATTTTTTCAATTCATTTCTGATTTCCTGTGGAAATAAATGAATAGTAATCGGTAAAATATTTTTTTGGATAAATTCAGAGGGAATATGCAATTCATTTAAATTCAGTGAAAATGACTTGTCAATTCCATGAATATTGATTTGAATAAATGCTCCGAGATCACTCATTTTTATTAAATTCCCCAACGCATTATCGAATTCGGGAATCGTTGCAATTGAAGGAGCAGTCATGTCCCCAGATAGTTCCGGAAAAATGGAAAGTTGACTCGGATTATGCTTAGGACTCATAAGAACATAGGAAGTTTACGTAGATCATTGATAAAGTGCAATTTTTCATCGACAATAAAAATAGGGCACTAATCCATTTGATTTACGTAGAAACACATTGGTAAATTTGGGGAAATTCAGATGACAACTACGATAGAATTCAACTTAAATAAACTCCTGAACAGTTCTTGAAATATCTGGTCGTTTTATATCTAAATCAACATAAATAAAAAAAAATATACAAAATGAACAAGACACAAAAAAGTATTGATAATGTTGTCATTCGCTTTGCCGGAGATTCCGGAGATGGAATGCAGCTCACGGGTGGTCGATTCACAGATGCCACTGCCATTGTTGGAAATGATTTAAGCACTTTACCGGATTATCCTGCAGAAATACGTGCTCCTGCTGGTTCATTGGCCGGCGTCAGTGCATTCCAAATTCATTTTAGTTCCAAAGATATTCATACACCTGGGGATAAAGTGGATGTATTAGTAGCGATGAATCCTGCTGCCTTAAAAGTGCACCGGGGAGATTTAATTCCCGGGGGAATGCTCATTTGCAATATAGCTTCTTTTACAAAGAAAAATTTAACTTTTGCCGGGTACGAATCCAATCCTCTTGAAGATGAAGTACTGGGAAATACATTTCAAGTGTTCCCCATCGATATGAGCAAATTCGTAACAGAGGCATGTGCTGACATGGGTCTACCTCCCAAAACGGTTGGACGGACAAAAAATTTATTCGCTCTCGGACTTTTATTCTGGATTTATGATCGTCCCCTGGAGCCAACGAAAAATTGGCTCAATAAAAAATTCGCAAAGAGGCCGGAATTAATTGAAGCAAATATCCGCGCCATGAATGCCGGATATTATTTTGCTGAGACGGCAGAAATTTTTACTACACGGTATAAAGTAGCAAAAGCAGAATTGCCTTCTGGGACATATCGGAATATTGTTGGGAATTATGCTGTCGCCCTTGGATTAGTTGCTGCAGCAGAAAAGTCGAGTCTGCCCCTGTATTTTGGTGGATACCCCATTACGCCAGCTAGTGATATTCTTCACACATTATCGGCATTAAAACATCACAATATTAAGACATTTCAGGCTGAAGATGAAATTGCAGGTATTTCTTCCGTCATCGGTGCTGCTTTTGCAGGAAATTTAGCTGTCACTGCATCGTCAGGCCCGGGAATTGCGCTGAAAGGAGAAGCGATGGGATTGGCGGTCATGGCGGAACTACCCATGGTGATTGTGAATGTTCAGAGAGGTGGCCCCAGTACTGGACTGCCAACCAAAACAGAGCAATCAGACTTATTTCAGGCGTTGTACGGTCGTAACGGAGAAGCACCGATTCCTGTCATTGCCTCATCGTCCCCTGGAGATTGTTTTTATGCAGCCTATGAAGCTTGCAGAATCGCTCTCAAATATATGACACCGGTATTATTGCTAACTGACGGGTATTTAGCCAACGGATCAGAACCCTGGGCAATTCCCGATGTGGATGAATTAGAACCGATTCATGTAAAATATGCCGATTCGTCCAATTTGGTGGATGGTACTTTTTTCCCCTATTTAAGAGATAAAAAAACACTAGCCAGATCTTGGGCTATCCCTGGGACAAAAGGGCTGGAACATCGAATTGGTGGATTGGAAAAAGAAGATGGGATTGGAAATGTAAGCTATGATCCTGATAATCACCATCAGATGACATTGACCCGGCAGCAGAAAGTCGATAATATTACGAAAGACATTTCTCCAACAAAAATATTTGGGGAAGAAAAAGGGGATTTATTAATACTCAGTTGGGGAGGAACGAAAGGTTCCTGCCGGACAGCGGTGGAAGAATTGCAGGGGGAAGGGAAGTCAGTGAGTCATGTCCATATTCGTTGGTTGAATCCATTACCCAAAGATTTGGGTAAAATTCTCAATCGGTTTGAGCATGTTCTGATTCCTGAAATAAATCTGGGGCAGTTAATTAAAATAATTAGAGCTGAATATTTGGTAGATGCCAAAGGGTTGAACGTGGTCAAAGGGAAGCCAATTCGAAATGCCAGTATAATTGAAAAAGTAAATGAAATGTTAGGAAACTGATCATGGCGGAGATAAAAACAATAGAAAAAGAGAAATATACTCGCATGGATTTTGCATCGGACCAAGCCGTCCGCTGGTGTCCGGGTTGTGGGGATTATGCTATTCTGGCTCAGACTCAAAAAGTGTTCCCAGAACTGGACATTCCTAAAGAAAATATTGTATTTATATCAGGAATCGGCTGTTCCAGCCGGTTTCCCTATTATATGAATACATATGGGTTTCACACGATTCATGGAAGGGCAGCAGCCATTGCTTCTGGCGTAAAAGTTGCGAATCCGGATCTTTCTGTGTGGGTCATTACTGGCGATGGGGATGGTCTTTCCATCGGTGGTAACCATACGATCCATTTGTTACGGAGAAACCTGAATATCAATGTTTTACTGTTTAATAATCGTATTTATGGGTTAACGAAAGGTCAATATTCACCCACCTCTGAAGTGGGGAAAGTGACAAAATCGTCTCCCCTAGGATCTTTGGATCGTCCTTTCAATCCGGTGACACTCGCTTTGGGCGCTGATGCTACGTTTGTTGCCCGGACGATTGATCGGGAAACAAAGCATATGCAATCCATGTTGAAGAGGTGTTATGAACATAAGGGAACTTCCTTTTTAGAGATCTACCAGAATTGTTTGATTTTTAATGACGGGGCCTATGGATCGATGACAAACAAAGAGACGAAATCTGACAAAGTGCTTTGGTTGGAAAATAATCAACCTATGTTGTTTGGTCCGGATAAAAACAAGGGGATCCACTTGGAGGGCAATGTTCCTCGAATCATTACACTAGGGAATCAATACTCCATAGAGGATGTATTGGTCCATGATGAAAATGATTTTGTGATTGCCTCTATGCTGGCAAATTTTACATATCAGGACTCATTTCCAGATCCTGTGGGTGTCATATATTCAATTGATGCACCCATCTATGAGGATCTGGTTGTCAAACAAATTAACTCAGCAATAGAGAACAGGGGAAAAGGAAGTATTAAAGAACTGTTAAACATGGGTGATACATGGGTGGTAGAATAATGTCAACACGAGTTGAAACAGATAGTATTGGTCCCATTGATGTAGCCACCGATAAATACTGGGGGGCTCAGACTCAACGATCACTCCAAAATTTTAAAATAGGAAATGAACATTTTCCCAGAGAGTTTATTCGGGCTTATGGTATTTTAAAAAAAGCAGCCGCTACTGTAAACGAATCATTCGGAAATCTTGATCCAAAACTGGCGGAGACAATCCGACAGGCTGCTGACGAAGTCATTGAAGGAAAGCTGGATAGTCATTTTCCCCTCGTAGTATGGCAGACCGGATCGGGAACTCAGACCAATATGAACGTGAATGAGGTAATCTCTAACAGAGCCATAGAAATCCTGAGTGGAGAATTGGGGAGTAAAACACCGGTTCATCCCAATGATCATGTGAATATGTCCCAATCCACCAACGATACGTTTCCATCTACTATTAATATTGCTGCTGCTGAAGCTGTGACACATCATTTAATTCCAGCTCTAGAGAAACTTTTTTCATCGTTGGAAAAGAAGGCAACAGAATTCAAGAATATTGTCAAATTAGGCCGGACTCATTTACAGGATGCCACCCCTTTGAGTTTAGGCCAGGAGTTTTCCGGTTATGCTTCCCAGATAAAGCACGGAATGACTCGCGTAAAGAATTCACTCAACCATTGCTATGAACTGGCTATGGGAGGAACCGCCGTGGGGACAGGAATTAATTCTGTTGAAGGGTTTGCTGAAGCGTCCGCAGATGAAATTGCAGAATTAACAAAACTTCCTTTTATTACCGCTCCTAATAAATTTGAAGCACTGGGGGGACAAGATAGTATTGTGGAATTATCTGGAGGGTTAAAAACACTGGCAGCTTCTTTAAATAAGATTGCTAATGATATTCGATGGCTCGGAAGCGGTCCCCGTTCAGGTATTGGTGAAATTGTTCTTCCGACTAACGAACCCGGAAGTTCCATTATGCCGGGGAAAGTGAATCCTACCCAGGCAGAAGCCATGACCATGGTTTGTGCACAAGTTATCGGAAATGATGTTACCATTACCCTTGCAGGTGCCTCCGGAAATTTTGAATTAAATGTTTATCGTCCGATTCTGGCATTCAATATTCTCCAGTCGATTCGTTTGTTGACAGATGTGTCTGTATCTTTTGCCAATAATTGTGTAGACGGTATCCAGGCCAATGAAGAACGTATCCATAGCAACCTGCACAATTCCCTGATGCTGGTGACAGCGCTGAATCCCCACATTGGATACGATAAGGCAGCCAAAGTTGCCAAGAAAGCGCATAAGAATAATACCACTCTCCGAGAAGCCATTGTGGATTTGGGGTATATGAGCGGAGAAGATTTTGACAGGCTGGTTAAGCCGGAACGAATGATTAAGCCACGGAAAAAGAACTGACCCCACCGGAACAGTTGCTTCTTACCGTCGTTCAATTTATCAATCTCAACAGCCTTTTCAAGAAGTAAATTATCCCCCATGAAATCTTGGGTACGAATTATTAAACATTCAATGTATGTTGTTATCACCGGTATGGTGATTGTGCTTGGATATATTTTTTACCTTTCCATTGACCTTCCTTCCCTTGAACAATTAGAAAATTATGATCCGGACCTTGTAACCCGGATTTACTCAGCTGATGGAAAACTACTGAATGAACTCTATTATGAAAAGAGGGTATTTGTTCAGTTATCTCAAATTCCTCAATACATGAGGGATGCAGTTGTGGCTAAGGAAGACCGAAGGTTTTATGATCATTGGGGGATTTCACTACGTGATGTGTTCAGAGCTATTATTATTAATACAGTCACCATGAGCTATCGCTCGGGCTTCAGTTCCCTGACTCAGCAACTTGCGCGAAATCTTTATGATACCATTGGATTCAAAAAAACTATCATACGGAAAATTAAAGAGGTGATCACTGCCATCCAGATCGAGCGAACTTACACCAAAGAAGAAATTCTGGAGATGTACTTAAACAGTGTCCATTTCGGACACGGGACTTATGGCATTCAGGCAGCAGCTAAAAGGTTTTATGGCAAAGAAGCTTTAGATTTAACGTTGGATGAATCTGCCCTTCTGGTGGGTCTATTGCCGGCTCCGGCCCGATATTCGCCAATTCGATATCCAGACCGGGCATTATCCAAACGGAATGTGGTGCTAAGGGTAATGAGAGATCAACATTATATTACCCAGGGAGAATATGCAGAAGCCCGGGCTCGTACTTTGGATAATATCTTGCAGGAGCAACCCAGAGGAATTGCTCCCTCTTTCACCGAATATATTCGTCGTTTTCTAGAACGGGAAGATGATGACTTAGGGGTAAATATTTATCGGGATGGTTTGAAAATTTATACCACGCTGGATTCTAGACTTCAGGCTATTGCTGAAGATGCGGTATTAAAATCCGTTCATGAAAATCAAAAACGGCTAAATCGTCGATTGTTTAACAATGAAGAAGAGTTTTCCAAGCTAGCCTATTTGGGAATTTATCCTGAAGATACGGTTAAACTCATGATGGAAGGAAAAATGGAGCTATATAAAGAGCTTCGGGATAAGTTACTGGTTCAAAGTTCCTTTCTGGCCGTTGATATTCATACAGGAGCGATTCTGGCGATGGTAGGAGGTCGACCGGATTATCCGGATCAATATAACCGCGCCACCCAGGCGCAGCGTCAACCAGGGTCTGTTTTCAAACCGTTTGTATATACAACGGCCGTTGATAATGGCGTACCGGTGACGAAACAATTGCTGAATCAACCGGTGGTGCTGAATGTAAGGAATACCGATGGTGAGTGGGTTAAATGGATGCCGCAAAATTATGATGGCAGTACAGGTGGTTTAACCACCATAAGGGAAGGATTACGCCGTTCTTTAAATTTGATTTCTGTACGAATGGTTCAGGAGGTGGTACCGGCAGAAGCGGTGAAACAGACAGCACAACGTATGGGAATTACAACTGATATCCGAGCGGTCGATGCCATTGCCTTGGGGACTTCTGAAGTGCATTTGATTGAAATGGTGAGTGCTTACGCTACTTTTGCAAATAAAGGTGTTTACTCCAAGCCATTTGGAATCACTAGGATCGAAGATAAATATGGCAATGTTCTTCGAGAATATAAATCTCAAAAGGAAGAAGTACTCAGTGCAGAGACAGCTTACTTAATGACCAATTTACTCCAGACTGTATTGGATCGGGGAACCGGTGGGTCTGCCAGGTGGAAATATCATTTTTATCATCCGGCCGCAGGAAAGACAGGAACCACGCAGGGTTGGACAGATGCCTGGTTTGTTGGTTTTTCTCCTTTTATAGCAGCCGGAGCTTGGTTTGGGGTGGACGATCCTCAAGTAAGCCTGGGAAGAGGTTCTGATGGGAGCAAAGCGGCCTTGCCGGCATGGGCTCGGTTTATGCGGGATAGCCATGATACGCTTCATTACGAACGAAAAGAATTTGAAAAGCCGGAGAAAATTATTGAAATGGAAATCTGCCAGGTGACCAAAGAAATACCGACTGAATTATGTCCGGTAGAAACAGAAGTTTTTATTAAAGGAACAGAACCGACAAAGAACTGTTCCGTACACAGAAAATAATCTTATTCTATTGAACAAATTAGAAACGAGCTCAAAGATTTATTTTTAACCCTTAAAAGTAAAACAATGGTAAATCGACGGGGTCAGTTCCCAGGGTGATGGCAGTGGATATTTTTTCAACTCCTGCAAACAGTGGATCTTTTTGGTTACAAAAACAAGAAAAAATTATTTCATTTTTGTTCACCTTATCTCCAATTTTCCGAAAGCATTCCATGCCGGCTGCTGGGTCTAAAATATCGTCTTGATGTTTTCTGCCACACCCTAATTCTACCAATCCCCAACCGATCTGGGTTGTATCCAAAGCTTGAATAAATCCATCACTTTTTGCACGAACGTCCATCCTATAAGCCGGGGGGTGGTGTGCTGATGACAGGTTCCCTCCCTGATTCACCATCATTTCTTCAAATTTTTCGTAAGCTGCTCCCGTTTCAATCAATTTTCTTAAGATTAAATCGGACTCTTTTTCATCAGATGCTTTTCCAGATTGAATCATAAGTTTTGATGCCAGTTTCAGAGACACAGCCATGGTATCGGAGGGACCTTTGCCTTTAAGACAATCTATACTTTCCCTCACTTCACACCACATACCGGCGAATCGCCCTAAGGGTTGATCCATATTAGAATAAACCAAGTCCGTTTTAACACCAAAATATTCACCAACATTTTTTAGCATATTTGCCAATTCGGTTGCTTTATCAAAAGTAGGAAGAAAAGCACCGCTGCCAACTTTTATATCCAGGACAAGTCCCTGAATACCTTCAGCAATTTTTTTACTCATGATAGACCCGACAATCAGTGGGACAGATGCAACCGTCCCGGTTACATCGCGAAGGGCATAAATTTTTCTGTCAGCAGGACATATTTCATTGGTTTGAGCCATAATGCCGAATCCATTATTCTGAACAATTTTTTGAAATTGATCAATGGGAATATCTGCAGTAAAACCGGGAATAGTTTCTAATTTATCCAAAGTTCCACCGGTATGACCCAAACTCCTCCCGGCCATCATGGGCAAAAATAGCCCGGCACTGGCTAACAGGGGGGAAACGATTAATGATGTTTTATCTCCCACTCCTCCAATACTATGCTTATCACACACATAACCATCTATTTGGGAAAAATCCATTTGTTTTCCGGAATGAATCATAATGTCAACCAGCGTATAAATTTCGTTCCTGGACATTCCGTGATTATAAATTGCTTTTAATAGATGGGTCATGGTGGCATCATTGATCACCCCATTGACATAACCAGTAATAAAGGTGTTTAAATCTTCTGCAGGGATGGATTCACCCTTATTTTTTGCATCAATTATCTCAGTTGGAATCATGGTCACTTTCTTTCTTTCTCCATGGGAATTTGAAGGATAGAGGAGCTTTTTCACGAACAGAATGTAACGTAAGATATCCCCCCAGAATTAAGAGTATCAAATTGGGTGCCCACATCCCAATCCAAGGAGAAACATAATTACGGTCGGCAATTTCTTCTCCACCGATGAGGAAAATATAGTAAATGAGAAAAAAACCAAACCCCATAGTAATGGCAACAGTGAACCCACCCTTTCTGGACAGAGTCCCCAGTGGGGCTCCTATCAGTACGAATAAAATGCAAGCCACGGGCAGGGAAAATTTCTTATGGATTTCGACAGAATATTTATTCCAACTCCTTTTATAGGAATCCATCAACCTGAATTCACTTTTCACCTGACGTTCCAGACTTCTTAAACGTCTTTCTTTCAACTGAATCTGTGCCTCAGTCAGGGTGGTATCCTGACCTATTTTTTCCGAATAAATATGAATGATCTTTTTGGCTTCTTCAAAAGACTCAGGCAATTGATCCAATCCTGTCACTTTCTTTATGGTACTTTGTAAACGATTGGCAACTTTTTCTCTTCGTTCTTCGTATCGTTTTTGTTTCCGGAACATGATATCCAAAACCATCTCTCGATCAGATCGGTTGGCGGTATCCCGACGATTTAATAATAAATCATCTGCCGGAATGGTAATCACATGTTTATCAAAACTAATCCGTCTATAATTTTGATAATTTTTTAAATCAAGTTCATGAATTTCACCGTTGAATAAAGTCAGAATGAATGCATCATCCATGGTAGAAAGTTTTCCGGTTTCAGAATAAATACTGGTTTGGATATCCCGACTTTCTTTGCTGAAAATCCGGACATCTTCCATTAAATTATCCTTTTTTCCCCGGATGATCATGGAGTAGTCAGGAATATTATCAATGAAATGTCCCGGCTCAATGTCCAATCCCGGGCGCATCTTCCGGATATCACCGGCCAGGAGTCGGGCATGAAAGTTCATTTCAGGCAACACTTTTGTATTAAATAGGATTAACACAATACAAACAATTATACCGAACAATAAAGCAGGGCGGAGAATCGTCAAAAAACTAATACCGGAAGCTCTCAAGGCGTTGATTTCATTGTCTTCAGATAATCGACCAAAGGACATAAGAGTTGCAATCAAAACAGCCATGGGGACAGCCAGGGCCACAATCCAGGCTAAATTAAGAAAAAGATATTCGAGTATAGTAAACAGGTCCAAACCTTTTCCCATAAATCGATCGATGGCCCGGAGAAAAAAATTGATAAATAGGATGAAAACAATCATCGTTAATGAATAGATAAATGGAAGAATCAGCTCTCGAACGATATAGCGGGGTAATAGACGCATGCCTAAACTTACGGAAGTTCACAGAAATAATGCACGGTGAACTGCATTGAATAGCATTTGGACGACTCAATAATCGCCAGTAATTTTGCCAGCTTTATTTGCGTAGAAAAAAAGAATTATGGTGGGCGTAGCTCAGCTGGTTAGAGCACCTGGTTGTGGCCCAGGAGGCCGT
>CAYXMX010000037.1:0-18567 GCA_964466265.1 uncultured bacterium
TCCAACCATCGATGGGCAAGGGATTGGAGAAATCAAGGAATTTCCAATTCCAAAAAAGCTTTACAAGTCGGGGATCATCAAATTAACATTTGAAGTACCATATGAACCGGATATTAACTGGCGGTTACAATCAAGATTAAATGAAGTTTGGCTGATCAAAAAGTAAGAACGATATCCTGCCATTACGTTGACCGGAACGAACGTTTTGGTTACGCAATATTTAACAAAATGAAAAAGGTGCCGGAAGCACCCTTTTCATTCTTACATTTAAATTGTCTGTTGAAGTATTATTTCAACAATATCATTTTATGAGATTGAACTTGATTTGAAGCCCTCAACTGATAAATATATATACCTGCGCTTACATTTCGACCTCCATTATCACGACCATCCCAGACAGCAGTTTTTACACCACTATTTTCAAATCCTTTAACCAGCATTCGAATTTCTCTTCCAGCTAGATCATAAATTCTCAAGTCAACGTCACTGGAATAAGGCAAGTCATACTGGATGGTTGTTGTTGGATTAAATGGATTTGGATAGGCAGGATGAAGAGAAAATATAGTCGGAGTAACAGTCGCATTTTGATCTACACGTAAATTAACATCCAGAATCGCAAATCCGGATCCAGAAGAGGGAATTGCGTTCAGACTGGCATCTGCTGAGTTGATGCTGCTAAGCCAGGAAATAACATCCCCAGTAAAACCTGATCCTTCCTGAGCCTCATAACTGATTTCCAGAATTGGACCTGATCCGATAGAAATACCATTGGCCAGGTCATATGCCAGAATATATCCCGTTCCATCTTCAGCTTCACCAGACTGACCATCTACTGAACCGGCAAAACGTCCGGCAGGGGAAACATTAGTAATTTGTATGCCCTGGGGCGCATCTGTCAAGGTGAGTTCAGTTACGTAAACAGGGGAAGTATTTTCAAGATCAATGGTGATGGTTCTAGCTAACGGATCGACTTCTCCGACACTGTAAATAGCCTCCGGAGTTCCCACATAAAAAGTACTTTCAAAAAGTTCTGTATGCATGGGTATATTATTTTGGTCCACCACAATCACATCTTGCATCATCAATTGAACAGTCGTTCCGGCAGTCATGGTTGCATCGGCAAACATACTGATATCAGCAATGTGCCCCGTTCCCGGTGAAATTGGATTATCTAAACTAGTATTAAATAATAAAATCCGGTACTGACCATTCACATTATTACCTTCTACTGTCCAGTTACTAAAATCGTGGTAAAGAGTTGTTCCAACAGCAATACCGCTGATTCCAACTGGCTCACTGGTCAAAAATATTTGAATACCATACACATCTTGTGTATTATTAAGAATGAGAGGAATCGTTGCCATTTCTCCCGGATTGGCATGAGCATTTGGCATGACAAGTGTTTGGGTTTCCACTGTGACATCAAATGTAGATGCATCAGCAGTCCAAATCATATTATTACCATTGGCATCGAGGACAGAAGCTGTGGTGAAATTCAGGTCACATAAAATTGGATCCAAGCTGGATGCCAGCACAACAATTCTACAAACGGCATCACTGCCGGGACTGATGTTATTACTTAACCCCAGTCCAGTCACCACCATTTGTCCGCCAACTTCAGATACATCCAATGACCAACCACTGGTTCTATCTGTGGCCAATATTTCCTGAGCAACAATCAGGTCAGGATTATCTTCAACTTCAAAGTAGAAGAAACTGACATTAGATTCGTTATGAATAAAAATATCCAGAGTGTCAGTGGTTCCAGATAATGCAGCACCACTGCTAATGGATACTTCAATCCATTCTACCGGTGTGGCTTGTTCTATATTTGAAGGGCCGGATTCAGTCCCATCTGGTGAATAATCTGCCGTCACATAATAGGAATAGGTCGTTCCGTTCAAAACACTATCATCTGTGTAGGTTAGTTGATCAGCTCCTACTGTAGCAAGTAAATCTATATTTACACCGTCTATTGTCCGGTAAATGTTATATCCAGAAACTGGAACATCACGATCAATATTTTGAGGTTCTAGGGGATGATTCCAGTCCACCTTCTGCTGGTAGGTGATTCCTTCGGGGTACCGAGCCACCACTTCTTCTTTTTCCGCCGTAATCACCCATTGCCCTAGCTCATTAAAATCATAATGAATATTTTGTGTCATTCTTGCTCCGGCAAAACTTATTAAGATATCGTCTACGGCCCAACCAGAAGCCCAAGCTCCGTTATCGTTGGAATGAAATGCAATATACAATTCATTTTCATTCACATAATTATTTAGATCAACTACTTCCGTGACCCATTCAATATTGGCCGGTAATGTGTAAACTTCAACAAAATTCACTCCATCGGTACTCACCTCGACATGGGCAGTCTGGCCATAGGAGCCATCATAAAATGAAGAAAAACTTAATTGAAAATCAGTTGCTCCATTGGTATTTAACGGTGGAGTCACCATATAATCAACTGAGCCATCATCATTTGCTGCATCATCGTTTGAACAAGCATACCAGGTGTGTCCGGGAATCGTCCAATAGGTACTTGAACCTTCCTGGGTAACAAACCAACCAACTGCTGAGTTGGTTGTGATTGACCAATCAATCGGGAATGCGCCATCTTCATAATCTACCGTCACATCTTGACCAACCGGTCCATAGGGGGCATCCCATGCAAGGGGGACCATTCCATCCAAACCGGAAGTGGCTACCAGGTTATGAGGTTCTTCCATATAACCAGGGAAAACCGTAACAGAACCAGAATCCAACATCGATATCCAGTAAATACCGCCCAAACTATCAGAGATCACTACATTCTCAAAAAAAGTAGCAACATTCCCTGCGTAAGCATTGGAGTGAATTGAATAATCAACATTTAATATCGGGCCGGTGCCAGCACCAATATTTCCGCCATTATCGTCATATAATAATACCCTTATTCCCGTACCTACTGCTGTGGTGGAAATGGTAAATCCTGCTGTCCTGCCTGTCGTGGTTACATCTGTAATGGTTAAATAATCAGGTGTCTCCAAAATATCCAGCTGAACACCACCCACAATGCCACCATTATCCATATCAACTGTCACACTGACTGTTTCATTAATATCTCCTGTTCCGTCAGTTAGATTCAATGAAACAACTTGTCCGATTGTAATGGAACCATTATTCCCATTGGATAAGATTGTATTACCATCCGCTGCGCTGACAATCAACCCGGCAATCAATAAGTCCAATTGGGCTGATAGCACCGATGACCCGTCAAAGTGTAATGTCATCACAGTATCTGCATTAGCAGGAATGGCCGTACTTCCGGTGGAATTAAATAAGACGACCCGGTAGATATTACTACTTATTAGATTGAAATCACCCGTGAACCCACTGGCAGCTCCTACAGCATCTACATTAAATAATGATACCATTCCAGGAACAACTTCCAAATCAAATTGAATCCCGCCAACAGAGTCGTTGGGATTTGTTAACAGGACAGGGACTTCTATATCAGAAGTATAACCATCAACAGTAACATTGCCCATTTCCACAGTGACGCTTTGGGCCAATAGTGGAGCTGCAATTATAATCACTATCAAGTAAAATTGTTTGAATTTCCTCGCTATCATGTTTTCGCCTCCGGTATTTTCAGCGGTAAGAGGTAAAATTAATTGTTAAAATATTCTTGTACAGGTTCATTCTTTCATTACTATCCGACAGAAACGGTTCTAAAAGTAATCAATTAATGAGGATTATCCAGCAAATTTTTCTGAAGAATGATTCAATTCACAAAGCTTGCTTCAAATCATTTTTCAAATCAATAATATCCTCGATTCCTACTGATATACGAATAAGCCCTTCTGTGATACTCATAGACAATTTTTGATCAACCGGAATGGAACCGTGCGTCATATGAAATGGATTGGATATTAGACTTTCTACGCCTCCCAAGCTTTCTGCCAGTGAGAATACTTTCAACTTGGATAAAAAAGAGTCACGATATTCGATTGAACCCATATCAATTGTAATCATACTTCCAAAAATGGATTGACCATCAGGAGTCCGTTGCTGCTGAGCGGCCAGATCAAATTGAGGAAAAGATTCCAATCCAGGATAAATGACCCGTTCCAAATTTTGTTTTTCAAGCCATTTTGCCAAGGTTGCAGCAGAATCACATTGCTGCTGAAAACGCAACTGAAGGGTCTTGGTTGATCGAAGAAGCAACCAACAATCAAATGCGCTGGGAGTCGCTCCTGCAGATTTTTGAATAAAATAGAGTTTTTCTGCAAGTTCATTTTCAAGGGTAATCAGAATGCCGCCTAATAGGTCACTATGCCCACCGATAAATTTAGTGGAACTATGCATCACAATATCTGCTCCGAGTTCAAGAGGTCTTTGACCATACGGACACATAAATGTATTATCCACTCCCAACAATAGATCATTATTATGACAGATTTGACTTAGAGATTTAATATCAGTAATTTCCAATAATGGATTGGTTGGCGTTTCAATAAAAACCATTTTTGTGTTTGGCTTTATTTTATTTTCAATATTTTTCATTAGTCGAGTATCAACATAATCAAATTCAAACCCAAATCGCTTAAACACCTTATCCAATACCCGAAAGGTGCCTCCATATGTATTTCTGGAAATAATAAAATGATCACCGGAATCAAATATTTGGAATAGAGCTGAAGTGGCTGCCATTCCTGTGGAAAAAGCAATTCCATAGGACCCCTGCTCTAAGGCAGCAATGTTTTTTTCATGCATTTGTCTAGATGGATTTGTGGCCCGGGAATAATCGTATCCTTTATGGTCTCCAACACGATCCTGTTTATAGGTTGAGGTTGCATAAATAGGTGGGATAATTGCTCCTGTTTCTGAATCGGCCTGATTCCCAATGTGAACTGCTTTAGTGCTAAACTTTAAATCTTTCATTGAACTCATGCGGATTGCGTGTATCCTTTATTTAAATAATTCTGAAGTTTTTTATATTTTACCTCAACAATTTCTCCATCAGGACTTAAGAGCTTGATTTTATCGTTACGTCCAAATTTTTTATCAGATCTTACTGGAATCCTCGTTGCTTGTTGTGGACGGTTTGGTTTTTGGTCTGGTCCCGATTGAGCGGATAAACCCATCCCCGTTGCATCTTGATGCTGAAGTCGAACGTTTTTTGCAGGTGATTTTGTTTCAACCTGGGGTTTTTGTTGAACTCCTTGAATTTGAGTCCTGTACAACCTTTGCAACGTTAATTTTGATGTATCTGCCATCATTTCTCTGAATAATTGAAATCCTTCTGATTTATATTCTAATAGTGGATCTTTTTGACCATAAGCTCTCAGGTTAATACCTTCTCGTAATTGATCCATAGCGTAAAGATGATCTTTCCACTTTTCGTCAGTTGTCCTCAAAATAACAAACCGCTCAAATCCTCTCATTATTTCGGCTGGAATCAGGGCTTCCCTTGCCTGATACATCGATACTGCTTCTTCCATAATTTCTTTATGTAAAGAGTCCAGATTCAATTCCTCCCGATTCAAAATTTCTTCCGGATTAACATCGACCATTAAAATAGATGAAAATACTTGCCGTAATGACTCCCAATTCCAATCCCTTGGGTCATCACTCCCCTGATTCTCAAATTCATCATCAATAAAGTCTGAAATGAGGTTAAGAACCGCTTCCCTGAGGTCTTTACCCTTTAGGGCTTGGTTTCGTAAATCGTATACAATCTGCCGTTGTTGGTTCATAACATCATCATATTCTAAGAGATGCTTTCGAATTCCAAAGTTTCGTTGTTCAACTTTTTTCTGGGCATTACTGATGGCACGTGTAACCATTTTATGGGTAATCACCTCTCCCTCTTCTACTCCCATCCGATCCATAATCCTGGCGACTCTATCTGAATTGAATAAACGCATGAGATCATCTTCTAACGATAGGTAAAATTGAGAGGATCCGGGATCTCCCTGCCGGCCCGAACGTCCACGGAGCTGATCATCAATCCTGCGGGATTCATGGCGTTCAGTTCCGATAATGTGGAGTCCTCCCAGTTCTTTTACTCCATCCCCCAACTTAATATCTGTTCCACGGCCAGCCATATTGGTGGCAATTGTCACGGCACTAGGTTGACCAGCCCGTGTAACAATTTCCGCCTCTCGTTGATGTTGTTTTGCATTCAATACGTTGTGGGGAATTCCTCGTCGCTTTAACATTCTTGAAAGCAGCTCAGATGCTTCTACGGAAATAGTTCCTACGAGAGCAGGTTGCCCCTTTTGATAGGACTCAGCGATTTCATCAATAACGGCATTATATTTTTCTCTCTTAGTTTTAAATACAAGGTCCTCACTATCGTCGCGGACTACCGGAACATTGGTAGGAATAACCATGACATCTAAATTATAAATACTGCCCAACTCCTCCGCTTCTGTTTCAGCTGTCCCTGTCATACCTGATAATTTATCGTACATGCGAAAATAGTTCTGGATTGTGATGGTTGCCAGAGTTTGAGTTTCTCGTCTAACCTCAACATTTTCTTTAGCCTCAATGGCTTGATGGAGACCGTCACTGTACCGACGCCCGGCTAATATTCTACCCGTAAATTCGTCAACAATTAATACCTGCCCGTCCTGAACAACATATTCAATATCTTTTTCGTATAGTGTATATGCCCGAAGTAATTGAGTAATAGTATGGATGGTTGAGCTGCGTTCAGCGTGTAATTGATGAGCTTTTTCTTTTTCCTGTTGCTTTCCCAAAGGAGATAATGATTCATTTTCATCAATATCCGTTAGCATCTCACCTAAATCAGGAATAATAAACATTTCAGGATTTTCGGGTGCAAGCGTTTCGCGTCCTTTATCCGTAATATCAATAATATGAGATTTTTCATCGACGGTGAAGTAGAGATATTCATCTATCTCATGCATATTTTTATCACGGATAAACGCAGATTCTGTCGATTGCACAAGGCGCTGAGTTCCAGATTCCTGGAATACTTTTAATAGTCTTTTATGCTTTGGCATTCCATGACGTGCCCGGAGTAACTTAATTCCTGCTTCGTCATCCTTATCCTCTGCCAAATCTTTTTCGGCTGACAACACCAACTCAGTGACAAGAGTTTGTTGTTTTCTAACCAAATTACTGACTAAAGGTTTTAATTCTTTCGAGGCATTTTCTGTCGGTGAATCTACCGCACCGGAAATAATTAATGGTGTTCTGGCTTCATCAATTAATACACTATCTACTTCATCAACAATGGCAAAAGCATGACCTCTTTGTACCTGTTCTTCCGATGATAATGCCATATTATCCCGAAGGTAATCAAACCCAAATTCATTATTGGTACCATAGGTAATATCACAATCGTATGCTTGTTTGCGCTCTTCATTACTCATGGTATTCAATATGAAGCCAAAAGTTAATCCAAGGTGCTTATAGATTTCTCCCATCCATTCTGCATCTCGCTGAGCTAAATAATCATTGACCGTAATGAGATGGGCGCCTCGACCTGCCAGGGCATTTAAATAAAGTGGCATTGTGGCAACCAGCGTTTTCCCTTCACCTGTCTTCATTTCGGTTACTTTTCCTTCATGCAAAGCGATAGCCCCTATAAGCTGAACATCATAAGGGAGCATTTCCCATTGAATTTCCTGCCCAACCGCTCTCCAAGATTTCCCAATAGAACGCCGACATGTTTCTTTCACAATGGCAAAGGCTTCCGGAAGAAGGTCGTCTAACTTGTCCTGCTCAGCTTTTAGTATCGCTTTTTGAAGGTCATTTTTCTCCAGCCTTTTTTCAGTTGATTTTTCTTTTGCTTCGTTTCTTGCTGCTTCAATCTCTTCTTTCATAGACTGAGTTCTTGCCACAAGATCCTCATCAGACTTAACAGATAATCCGTCAAAAATCGAATTGATTTTTTCTACCAATGGAAGGATTTGTTTAACATCTCGCTCGGATTTAGTCCCAAAAATTTTCTTTATAGCATTTTGTAACATATTTTACTGAGTCATTATTAGTTGATTTTATTCAATATTGATTCTTTATAGGCGGCATCCAGAATTCCATTAACAAATTTTGAACTTTCTTCCGTACTATACTCTTTAGCAATTTCAATGGCTTCACTAATAGTCGCCTTTGGAGGAACGTCGTCCACATATATCATTTCGGTCAAAGCCATGCGCAAAATCAATTTATCCATTAATGCAATACGGCTGAATTCCCAATTTTCCAAATGGGATTCAATTAAAGAATCGCACGATCCCAGATGATTGAGCGTTTCAAGAAATAAGGTACGAATAAACTCTTGACTCTTCTGGTTAAATGAATCTCTAGTAAAGACATCATGTAATATCTTTTCTGGATCTTCCCCTGTCTGGGTTTCCGCATAAAGCGCACCCAAAACTCCAATCCGGGCTTTACGTCTGGGATGCATTTTAGTTAATGATTTCCGTTTGTAATTACCAATTAAAGAGATGAAAGATCATTATCATTTTGTTTCGTGGCCACTTTATTTTTAACTGTACTCGTGATTATTTTACTTCGTGAAGCCATCCAAACCTGTCTTCAATTTCTTCCCGTTGGATTCCCAAAAGGGTCTTCCTTAATTTTTCGGTAACGGATCCCATCTGGTTTTGATTGATAACGTGAACTTTACGGTTATAGGTTATTTTTCCCACTGGAGTGACTACGACTGCCGTCCCTGTACAAAAAACTTCATCTGATGAGAGTAATTCATCTAACGTTAAAGCTGTCTCCTGTACATCCAAACCCAATATGTCTTTTGCTGCTTTAAGCACGGAGTGACGAGTAATTCCAGGTAGAATGGATCCTGCCAATTGAGGTGTTTTCAATCCATTTTCTCGGATAGAAAACAAATTGGCAGATCCTACTTCTTCCACCAGTTTTTCATTTTCTGCGTTCAAATAAACCACTTCATCAAAACCATTCTTCTTGGCAAGAGACAGGGGAAATAAGGATGCCGAATAATTGCCGATCGCTTTTACATTTCCGATCCCTTTTGGAGCAGCCCGTTGATAGTCAGAGGTCACTTGTAAATTTAGGGCTTTTACACCCCCCTTGAAATAAGGGCCTACAGGTGAAACATAAACTACAAATGTATATTGGGAGGCGGGTTTTACCCCCAATGTTGGGGCAGTTCCCCAAACAATCGGACGAATATATAAACTTCCTCTTCCATAAGGAGGAATATAATCTATATTATCCTTAACGGTTTCTATAACTGCATTAAGAAAATAATCTATTTCAATTTCAGGCATGCATAATCGTTTTAAAGATTGAGCAAACCTTTTCGCATTCATCTCAGGTCTGAATAAAACGACACGATTTTTTGATGTTCGATAAGCCTTCATTCCTTCAAAAGCTCCCTGACCATAATTCAACACACCAGCCGCTGGTGATAAAGAAATATTTCCAAAAGGAACGAGAGATCCCGATTCCCATTGACCTTTTTGTTTACATTGAGCAGTATACATACTCTTGGTTTCCACAATGTCAAATCCAAGGGAATCCCAATTTATTTTGATCGGATGGTTTGTCATCATTTATTTCCTAATACATTTCTGGCTATCACTATTTGTTGTATTTCTGATGTGCCTTCATAAATTTGTGTGATTTTCGCATCTCTCATTAATCGTTCGACTCCATATTCCTGCATATAACCGTACCCACCAAATATCTGAACACATTGAGTTGCATTTTCCATTGCTGTTTGAGATGCATAGACCTTTGCCATCGCCGCTTCTTTTCCATGGGGTTTATGATCATCTTTCAATTGTGCAGCACGGTGGATTAATAATCGGGATGCATCTACTTTCGTGGCCATGGTAGCAATTTTATCCTGTATGGCTCCAAAAGATGATATGGTTTTCCCAAACTGCTTCCGTTCATTGGCATAGGCCACTGCCTGGTCCAGGGCAGCCCGAGCAATCCCTAAGGCCTGACTGGCAATACCAATGCGACCGCTATCCAGGGTCCCCAGAGCGATCCTGAAACCCTTATTTTCTTCACCAATTAAATTTTCTGCCGGAACCTTACACTCTTCGAAGTGTAGTTCGCAAGTATCAGAGCCACGAATTCCCAGTTTATTTTCCTTTTTACCATGAGAAAAGCCATCAGTTCCTTTTTCAACAATCAAAGCAGAGATTCCTTGATATCCAACCCCTCTTTTTGTTACAACAAATACAATAACTACCTGACTGTTTATTCCATTAGTCACCCAGTTTTTTGTACCATTAATAACATAAAATTCGCCTTCTTTTTTGGCAAAAGTAAGCATATTACTGGCATCGGAGCCGGATTGGGGCTCGCTCAGGGAAAAAGCACCCAACCATTCTCCTGAAGCCAATTTCATTAAATATTTTTTTTGTTGATCTCTGCTGGCAAATTTATATAATAATTGACAAACCAGAGAATTATTTACAGACATAATGACACCGGCAGAAGCATCCACAGCACTGATTTCTTCTATGGCAATGCAATAGCTAATAGTATCCATACCGGCACCGTTGAATTCCTCTGGAATCATCATTCCCATAAATCCTAACTCCCCCAGCATTTTAATCTGTTTATCAGGAAAAGATGCTTTGTCATCTCTCTCAATAACGCCCGGAGCTAAATGTTTCAGGGCAAAATCACGGGCGGTCTTTTGAATAAGTAGTTGTTCTTCAGAGTATGAAAAATCCATTATACTTTTTCCACAATTAATGCAGACGCTTCACCACCACCAATACATAAGGTTGCCAGTCCCCGACGAGCGTTATGTTCATTCATTCCATGAATTAATGTTACCAATATTCTGGCTCCACTGGCTCCAATGGGATGACCCAATGCAATGGCCCCTCCATGAATATTGATCTGGGATGGGTTTAACTGATGATCATCGATTGCGGCCATGGTCACGGGTGCAAATGCTTCATTAATTTCCCAAAGATCTATATCCTGCGCCGTTAATTGAGCCATGTCCAATACTTTATGAATAGCCTTTCCAGGTGCCGTTGTAAACCATTCTGGTGCATGGGCGGCAGAGGCCTGTGGCCCCACCTTTACCAATGGTCTGAGATTTAGCTCTTTAGCTTTCTCATCAGTCATTAATAATAAAGCAGCGGCACCATCATTGATTTTGGATGCATTGGCAGCGGTAATGGTCCCATCTTTTTCAAATGCAGGTCTTAAACCAGACATTTTATCAAAATTTGCTCTTGCCGGTTCATCATCCATGGTGATTTTTATGGAAGGCCCTTTTCGCTGGTGGATTTCAACAGGAGTTAATTCCCTATTAAATAATCCTCCCTTTTGTGCCCTTTTCGCCCTTCGGTAGGATTCTTTTGCAAATTCATCCTGTTCTTCTCGACTATACTCTCGATCTCGAACACACATTTCAGCACAACTCCCCATATGAATATCATTATAAACATCCCACAATCCGTCTTTAATAGTACTATCAATCAATTCACCATGTCCTAAACGATATCCACTCCGCGCTTTGGGTAATATGTAGGGTGAAAGAGACATATTTTCCATTCCACCAGCCAAAATAATTTGAGAATGACCACATTGAATTGCCTGGGTGGCCAGCATGACCGCTTTTAATCCTGATCCACACATTTTGTTGATGGTCAGGCATTCAACCTGATCAGGGAGGTCAGCATATAATGCAGCTTGCCTTGCTGGAGCCTGACCTAAACCAGCCGTCAAAACATTCCCCATGATCACTTCATTTATCTTATTTTTATCAATGCCTGTTTCATCCAGAACTGATTTTAATACAATGGCTCCCAGCCTTGGTGCCGGTACCTTGGACAAACTTCCCTGAAACGCGCCAACGGGAGTCCGCTTTGCTGCAACAATGACAACATCAGAATGGTTCATAATTTCTCTCAAATCCCTGGGTTGAAAAAATAATAAAAAAAAGTTTTACTTCTTTAGTCGAAGCGATTACTTGCATCAGATTTAATAATTCCTGGTATATGTAAAAGAACATTATTTTATTCACAAAATCTGTTTTGTATGGAAAATTTTACTGGAAATCTCCCGCTCGAAGTTAGTATTGTTTTCGTCCATAAGCATGACATTTTCCCCATGTTAATCAAATTAAAGGCTTTAGATTATTTACCGTTTGTTTTATCATATGCTTTAATGATGTCCCGGACTAATTTATGCCTTACTACGTCCGATTCGTTCAAAGTGACAAACCCAATACCATCCACTCCTCTGAGTACTTTAAGCACATCAATTAGCCCCGATTCATCCCGCTTGGGTAAATCTATTTGAGTAATGTCCCCGGTAATGATGGCTTTTGAGTTGACTCCCAACCTTGTTAGAAACATTTTCATCTGCATGGGGGTAGCGTTTTGAGCCTCATCTAAAATCATAAATGCACTATCCAGTGTACGACCTCTCATATAGGCTAGCGGTATCACTTCAATTATATTTTTTTGCATCAACGGCTTTAATTTATTTCCAGGTAAAATGCCATTTAATGCATCATAGAGCGGTGTTAAATAAGGGTCTACTTTTTCCCGGAGATCGCCTGGTAAAAAGCCTAAACTTTCTCCTGCTTCCACTGCCGGCCTGCAAAGCACGATCCGATCCATATCATGGTTTTCCAACGCTGCAACAGCGAAAGCAACCGCTAAAAAAGTTTTGCCGGTTCCAGCAGGACCTATGGAAAAAACAATATCTTCCTGTTTACACAGCTTTGCATATTTTTCCTGACCTTCTGTCCTGGGGATAATGGCTCCTTTTTTTCCATAATGAATAATTTGATCTGGAACAGATTCACTATGATTATTATCTGATCGAATAATTTTAATTAGCTGTAATACATCTTTTTTGGTAAGGGACCCTTTCCGGCTTAATGTCTGGATCATTTCATAAATTATTTCATGAGTTAATTCTATGTCCTGTTCATTCCCTTCTAAAGTCATCTTGCTCCCACGAATAAGTATGGTTGCAGCAAATGTGTCCTGTAACAGACGAATATTAGAATCGGCAACGCCGAGCAAAGTTTGGAGGTCAACTCCTTTTAATTCAATAGTCTTCTTCATCCTTATTCATTTTCTTTGTTAATTTTTAATCAAGGTTTACCGGACTTAATGACTCATCCATCGTGATATACTTCGAAAAGGCAAAGTGCAAATAAAATTATCCATGAAATTTACACATTTTTTCTTTCTTTTCCTTCTGATGGTGGTGGGTTGCGATTCATTTTTTCATCCGCCTCTGGAAGTAGCACATCAAAATAATATTAATTACTTAAAAAAACAGGCTTATAACTACTGGGATAAGAGGTCAAATGAAAAAGACGCTGTCCTAGCTGTTTTTTTCCTGGATAAAGCATATCATCTTGAACCGGATAATTTAAAGCTGGCTATTCTCTTAAGTCGAGCATATCATTTTCAAGCTTACTATATCGAAACAAATAAATTATTAAAAGATAGTTTATATATCCAGGGAGCAAATATCGCCCTCAATATATTAGAGAAATCTATGGCGTATCAGCAAGTCTATCATGAAATTGAGGGTGACTCCATGACCAAAATGATCCAATCAGTTGCTGTCGTAGATCAGGAATACATTGATGCGTTATACTGGTGGGCGGCAAATATGGGACGATACCTTTCATCTCGGTCCGTACGAGAGCGATTGGATTACCGCGAATTAACAGAATCAGTTATGCACCGAGTATTATCATTGGAACCTGACTATTTCTACAGCGGACCTTATCGCTTTTTTGGTGCCCTTTATGCCAGGCTCCCAGGTGTAGAATTAAGTAGATCAGAAGAGTACTTCGATCAGGCCATTCGGACAAATCCAAATTACTTAGGGTCTTATGTGTTAAGGGCAAGGTTTTTACATACAAAGGCAGGAGACAAAGAAAAGTTTATTCATGATTTGGAATATGTCATCCGTGCAGACCCTTCCCTGATTCCTGAAGTGATGCCAGAAAATCTATTTGAACAAAAGTTAGCACAAAAATTATTAGATCAAGAAGATTTGCTTTTTGAATAGATTTTACCCGTAATACATTCATAGAAGAAAGAAACAGTTCTATGGTGTTAAATGTCATATTAATCAGCGTCTTTATGTTGGCAGGCATTTTCCTGTTTATCATACTTTACCCCTTGAGGATTCAATTAATTGGACAATTGAATTTAGAGGAGACACTAATGGATGGATATGTACAATTATCAATCGGTTATAAAAGTCGAGGAATCAGAATCAATATATTTCCCAATAGGACCATATCATTTGGTTCATACCAAAAACCTATTCTCTTAAAACCATTAGGTAAAAAGTTCGATAAATTTTATTATAACCAATCAAAAAAATCTTTTTCTTTTCTGAATAACATTATGAGTTTTTTCAGAGAGAAGAAAATTTCAGTCATAAGAAAGTCCGTATTCAAAACGATACGATGGGAAGAATTAAAAATTGAAGGGCAGCTGGGTTTACCAAATCCAATGCAAACTGGCATGATTTGGGGGTATATTCAAGCATTGAAAGGAATCATTCAACCCAAAAAACTTACCATATTATTAGAGCCTGTGTTTACACCTGAACTCAAGACAGATATCCAGGGAAATGTACAGTTTTATCTTTCTCCTATAATGACATCGTGGCAAGTGGCTCTGGCATACATAAAATTTAGTAAATAGAGAGGAAACCAATGAGTGTAACAGACCTGATTAAAAATACTCTTGAAGAAATACAAAACTTAATGCTGACTCGTACGGTTGTAGGGGAACCTATCATCGCCGGGGAGCATACGGTCATACCTGTTTCAAAAGTCACTTTCGGCTTCGGAGCTGGAGGAGGTGAAGGGACTGAATCAAAACAGACCGGCTCCGGAGAAGGAATGGGTGGTGGTTGGAGTATTGAACCAATCGCCTTTGTGGTGTTAGGAGAAGACGGTGCAAAAATGCTAACAATTGGGGATAAAGAAACGGTTGCCAGCAAATTAATTGATTTGGCTCCGAAAGTGATGGATACCGTTAAAAATATGGTTGATAAACCATCTGAAAACAATAATAAAAGTGAGGATAATTCATCATGAATAATAATTTATGCGTCGATGATATTATGACAAAGAAACTCATTACCTTTACACCTGATACCCAAGTACTGAATGCCATAGATCAATTAATTTCCCATCAAATATCCGGTGCGCCGGTGGTGGATAAGCATGGCCGTGTTAAGGGTATTCTTTCTGAAATAGATTGCATGAAAACGTTGCTCCATTCTGCTTATCACAATGAAATTGGAGGATTGGTTAAAGATTACATGTCTCTGGATGTCAATTCAATACCATCAACCATGGGAATTGTTGATGTGGCTGAATATTTTCTAAAAACACGTTATCGCCGACTTCCGGTCATTGATAATGGAAAATTGGTTGGTCAGGTTAGTCGCAGAGATGTGTTAAAAGCAGTTCAAAAATTATAAAGGGATTAAATAAAATGACTCGACGAATTGTTCTCCTGTTTTTTCTTCTTTCTGCTAGCTGGTTATCTGCCCATCAACAAAAAATAAACCAAGTGAATACATTACTTAACAAAACCATTCATTCCATTCAAATGGAAGAGTATGATCAAGCATTACTCATCATCCAGGAGGCGAAAAGCATCAATCCTGATTTAGTCGAGATATACCGACTGGAAGCACAACTACAGGAAATTTTGGGTAATAAAGATGAAGCAATTGTTGCATGGGAATATTGTTTAAATCACGCAGAGTCAGATTCGCTAAAAGAGGAAGCTGAGGTCCATATTAATCATTTAAAGGATTAAAAATGGGGAGGGGTTTTTTACCTTTTATTCTGGGTTTTATCATTATCTCTTGCAGTGAAAAACCCGTTATACATCCTGATTTTGACTTTAAACAAGTAAAAACAGTCATTATCTACCCAACTCCCGATTATAAATTATTTCCAGGATCAGGATCGATCGTTGATAAAAGTATTGTTTACCATTTAATGAAAATAGGGATCAAAGTTGTTGAAAGAGAAACCACTCCGGCCTTGGTCAAAGAGGCCACATTAACTCAAACTGGAATCACCAGCAATACTATTGATATTAACTTGATTTCTTCCAACACAGTCCTATTATGCACTATTACTGAATTCAAGGATTACCGGGTTATTGTTATCCCGGTTGTAACCGATGACAAAGGGTCGGTCACAACGACGGTCAGAACTGTGGATGATCCTGTGATATCAAATGATGAAAATGGAAGGGAAAAAATCCATTATGAGACCACGACTACAGAGACTACTACGACGGAGAAAGGACTTAAAACAGAAACTGAAAGAATTGAATACGATCCGTCACGGGTCGGAGTAACCGTACAACTTTTAAGCGCTGGAAAGGGCGTTGTTCTATGGACAAATACCTATTGGTATTCTTCCCTTAGTCTTTCCAATGCAGTAGATGAGTGCATTTCCGGTGTCTTGAAACCACTGAAAAAATTATTAAAATGAATACTTCCTCTACGAGTGAATAAACTGAAATTTAAAAATGAGGAATGATTTTGTCTACAACAGGTAATTGATTCAATATCAGAGGGCGCACCTGTTCCGGTTTATCAAGTATTTCATCCATGTAATCTGATACAATTTTTAAAACGATTATTTTCTGGATGATTGTAGATGGTTTTGCAATATCGACCACAGTAGCTGCCTCCATATCTACCAGCCCGGGATAACCATTTCCACCATTGGTAATCCCTTTTGAAACTGTCGTTAAGGTTATTTCCTCCAACCCATGAGCAAATCCGTTATGAACCGTGTCCGTTCTGCCATCTTCATCATGAATAATTTTATTAATGATATACATCTGTCCTTTAGCCGTTAAATTTCTTTTTCCTCCGGCAATGCCGATATTAATTAAAATAAATTTTTCTTTTGGAAAATAATTCAGAAAATGGGGCAATCTTTTTCGCACATTATTTTCACCAACACCAGTTGTAAAACAATAAATTCGCCCTTTGTTGAAATAGAATAATTTTTCATTTATCCATTTCTTTTTCAATTTGTAAAATGCAATAATGGGTTGAGCTTCTGATTGAAGAGCCACAATGAATAATATTGAATCCATAAGACGGGAAATTTAATCCATTAATCATTTATATGAAAACAACAGCAGAACTTTCCTTGATTTTTTCTTACCCTTGAGGTACTATTCACTATGTTCAGATATCGACAAGAAATGATTATCATTATATCATTTGCGATTTTATTTGGTCAAAATTTCAAAGATGAGAACCAAAAAATGAATATCACCAGCTCTGCATTTTCCTCAGAAGAATTGATTCCTCCAAAATATACCTGTGACGGTGAAAATATTTCACCTCCTCTTTCCTGGAGCCATGCGCCAAAAAGCACCCGTTCTTTTGTCCTTATTTGTGATGATCCGGATGCTCCCATGGGTACTTGGGATCATTGGATTTTATTTAACATCCCCGTCGAAATAGCCGCATTCCCGGAAAATATCAGCGTATCGGAACTTTCTGGCATAAAATCAGGACGGAATAGTTGGGGGCGAAACGGTTACGGCGGTCCCTGTCCTCCATCGGGAACCCACCGTTATTTTTTCAAACTTTATGCTCTGGATTCAATGCTATCTGTTCAAGAAGGAAGCAGCAAAAAGGAAATAGAAAACGCCATGGATGGACACATTCTGGCAGAAGCAGTTCTCATGGGAAGATATAAAAGGAAGTAATATTTGTAAAAATGAATGATGTAAAAGGTAATAGATTTTACCAATCTTTTACTCTTTTGATGTAATAGGTCTTATTAGGTTTTTTCGTTTTTCAATATGGCTCAATATTGTTAAATGGTTTGATAACCAATATCAGTGAATCGGATAATTAATGGACTCAACAGATTTAACATCTCCCCTAAATCCTCTGCTATGACAGGAGGGGACAAGGTGATCTTGCTTGCCGAAATAATATTGTAGATTGGGGGTTGAAATTGTAAATATGAACGGAAAATAAGTTTACAGCACCATTATACAATAAACATTTTGGACAAAACTTCCCCGGCATTTCCCCGATATACATAATCGTATATTCTAGATTGTTCGCTGGGCTCGGGATTAATTTCAATACATAGGGCACCTGATGTTTTTGCTAATTGAGGGTATCCTGCCACCGGCCACACCACTCCGGATGTTCCGATACTGATAAATAGGTCACAATTAGTTATAGCTTTATCTGCTTCACGCAGCACAGCCTGATTCAGCATATCACTAAACCAAATAATATCCGGACGCAGCCAATCACCGCAGTCGCATGTTCTGTTAGTAAAAGGACCTTCCGTCAAGTCCTGTAGTATCAAACCTTCTCTTTCGCACCTTACCCGCCATATACTACCGTGAAGTTCAATCACATTTTCTGTTCCTGCCCGCTGATGCATCCCGTCTATATTCTGGGTAACTACAGTTACATCCGGATGAGAATTTTGGATATTTGTAATCATTTCATGTCCCGAGTGGGGCAAGCATTTCAACGCTTCTTCCCTGCGCAAGTCATGAAAATCAAACACTTTTTCCGGAT
>CAYXMX010000038.1:0-17768 GCA_964466265.1 uncultured bacterium
ATTGTATGAAGAATAATTTAGGCAATTTTCGGTTATAACAGAAGGTAGAATTAATAATGAATTAAAATGGTAATTTATAACTAACTCCCACGTCTCCTGAAATGTAACCTGTCGTTTGCTTCTTTCCATCAATGTCATTCGCAATGACCATGCTGGTTCCTAATGTAATATCCACACCCATATGAACTTTTGTTTCAATACCTCCTTTAATCCCAAACCCGGGGCCAACGGTTCCGACTGCCCCATGGAGAATAAGTGGGAACTTTAAAGGAACAAAATCCGGCGATTCCAGCGTCACCCATGAAACGGGGGATTGGGCATTCCCATTAAAATTGATTTGCCCATAGCTCAACGAGGGCGTTATCGAAAACCAGAACATCTTAAATGAAAAAGGGATTTTTAAAGTCAATCCAAAGTCCATGACATTATCGGTTCCCATATATTGACCGGATATCAGTTTATTCCCCACATAAAGCCCCAGCGCAAATGGTTGGTCTCTTGTTTTTTTATCAATTGCTTCAGGCGTTTTGTCTTCAGGCAATTTTACTATTTTCTTTACTGGCTTATCCTGCGCCGTTATTATTGTATTTTTTTGAACAACCGTATCCATTTCAACTGTAACATTAAACTTGCTTTCAATAGATTGAACTAATTGATGTAAATCTTCTTCTGATGTTTTATTCAAAAAAGAGATAACATCCGCCAGCCCGGTCTTATTTTTAGGCGGCCCCAATTGTCGTTTATATTTATTAGAAAATGGAATTATTCTTTTTTCCAATAGTTTCCCATTCCCATCTTTTACCGTTAATAAAATTTCCTTGGGAGCATTGCTGTAATCATAGGAATTCGTATATAAAAGACTATCCTTATCGTTATAATACTCAGCCAGAAATAAAAATTTCTTTTGATTATAAAACAATTTATGCATGCCAACTTTAGAAGAATCATCCCTGAAATATTCAGAAATGATTATTTCTTTTGTACGGCTCTTTTTCTTACCGTCAATATATTGAAACGAATAAAAATAGTATACCTGACCCAGTTTATCTTGAATGATCACCGTGTGGGGTCGGCCATCTTCTCTTTCCTTTATTTCTAATCTCCACCCTGGTCGCATTTCACTTAAGTCGTGAGCAAATAAAAATTCATCGACATTCAAAAGAGATTGCCGGAGATGAAATTCTATTTCGTATTTTGATTTCGTTCCATTTTTATTCCACCATAAATGATACGACCACCACTTTTGATGTCTGTGATTAAAATAAACGACTGTTTTAATCCGTCCCTTTTTATTAAATCTGACTTCGTAGTATTCACGACCATCCAATTGATCTTTTATCAGGCCTTCTGCCAAAGTTCTTTTCTCCGGATTCCAATATCCATAAAATAATTTTAATCCGGATAATTTCTTCTGATTTTGCCCCCCGGGGACATATTCTACATTCAGTAATTCGCCGTGGGGAGAATAAGTCGATTTAAAATATGCTTTTCCTTTCACAGCCTCTTTGGGAACTTCATCGTACAATACATCTGATCTCTGAATATCCGTCGGAAAATATTTCACCAATGTGTCTGACTCCTGGGCAACCAAAACTGAAAACATCAGAATAATCATCAATGGCTTATACATACGCCCACACTATAATAGATAAAAAAGCAATAATCATCGTAAACCCCAATAGGGTTCCCGTATGGACACGCTGATAATACAATTCAATATCTTCATTCAGGTGTTGATATGTCATCGTGACGGTAACCGTTTCTCCCGTTTCTACCAATACATCCTGTGTTCCCATTTGCAGAATATCACGAGATATTTTTCTCGTATCAATATCCTGATCGCTCACATCTGGGAAGAAACTGACCTTATGCCAACCTGGAGTTATATCGATTGGATCGGGTAACGGTGTGTATCCAATAATATAATTATCAATATAAATAGGAATATTCTTTGTATCACATACAATAGACAGGGCGGTTCTGTTCTGTGGGGCTGACAACAAAGGTCCTATCATGCATACACATAAACAAATGATAATCATATTCTTCAGTTCAAGTACTCCTGCGGTCCATTGAATAACAATTTAAGTTAGGCAAACTCATCATCAAAAGTCGATTATGGAACACCACCCTATTGACTTGGAAGTTTTTTGTCTGTTAATCGGGATGCTTATTCTAATATGATTTTAAAAAAAGCTAATGACTACATTAAGAAATGGAATGAAGTTCTTTCTGAAGTTTTCCCACTTCCAAAATGAGTTTACTGCTGTCTTTCCCAGCGGCCTCTAAATCTCTGATGTTGAGCCTTGCCTCTTCAATTTTCTCTTTAATTGGTTGTGTTTTTAATGTTTTCAGACATTCTTGAACTACAGATTCGGGAAGTTCAATTTTTTGGTCTGACATTAATATCTGTGATATATGCTCCCTCTCCAATTTATCTTCAAATTGTTCTAATATCATCGCAGTTGAATTCACACCTGATTCTAATAATAAAGATATGGCTTTATTGAGAAGGGGGTCTGTTATTAAATTTAAATTGTCTTCCACTTCCTTTTTTACTTTGTCAAATGACATGATTAACGCTGTGAAAATTTCAACCTGCGCCTTCTGGATAACGGTTGTAAATATATCGGATTGAACGGTTGAAAGTTCATCTCGCGGTGGCAAGGGCCTTTGTTTAATCATGCTTTTTAATTGATTAATGAGTTCTTGTTCATTCAGACGAAGATCATTTGCAAGGGTACTCAAAAGGTCATCGCGTATAATGTTGTCCTGAACTTTGGCTATTTCTGTTAATATTTCTTTTACCAAATTTGACCGTTCTACAGCTGACAGACTTTTTGCATTAGTACTTTTTAGATGATATTTTATTAATGGGAGCGCTTCATTCATTCCTTTATGAATGGACTCGACACCCTCTTTTCTTATCCAATCATCCGGATCCATATTGGATGGTACATGGATAATCAATGCGTCAACGCCACTTTGTAATAATGCATATCCTGCCCGCAGGGTTGCTTTTCTCCCGGCTTCATCTCCATCGTAAGCTAAATATACTTTTCGGGTAATTTTTCCAATTTGCAATGCGTGTCGTTCTGTAAATGCTGTGCCAGAAACGGCCAGAACATTTTTTATTCCCCCTTGATATAACTGTAATAAATCCATATATCCTTCCACCAGAATAGCCGAATTGCTTTTCCGGATATTTTGGGCTGTTTGGTCATAACCATAAAAAACATCACTTTTGTGATACAGAGGCGTTTCTGGTGAATTCATATATTTTGCCGGGTCATCGCTTTCGAAAATTCTGCCTCCAAAGGCAATGACTTTCCCCGCACGGTTCATAATTGGAAACATAATTCTCGACCTGAAACGATCGACCGGTCCTTGTTTTCCTTTCCCAAACAGACCTGACTTATCAATACATTCCCTTGAAAACCCGGTTCCCCGAACTGCTTCAGTCAAAAAATCCCATGTTTCATGGACATAACCGATGCGAAAAGTATTGATGGTTTCTTCGGTTATACCTCTTTTTTTCAAATAGGATAAAGCGCTCCGTCCCCTTTCAGAAAACAGGTTTTGACGATAAAGGGTTGCAGCTGTTTCATGAATTTCATACAATTGAGTAAAAAGACGTTTAGATCCGGTCTCTCCGGTTAAATTCACTTCAATTCCATATTGTTTTCCCAACTGCTGGACCGCTTCCACAAAAGAAAGATTTTCGTGTTCCATCATAAAATTAAAAACACTTCCACCGGCACCACATCCGAAGCAATGATAAATTTCTTTATCAGGTGCAACACTAAAAGATGGGGTTTTCTCATGATGAAAAGGGCAAAGACCAAAATAATTTCTCCCTCTTTTTTTTAGATTCACATATTGGGAAACCACATCCAATATATCCGCACTGTTACGAATACGGTCAATGATCTCCTGATTAATTCTGGCCATGGATCTGTTGTTTTTTCATGAGTTGCTCCATGAATACTTCTCCATTATTTGCTGGATCCTGGATATGAAACAGGGTGATAATTGTTTCTCTCATATTTCTGAGTGATAAAGCGATGGAGGATTGTTCATATATAATTTCAGACCAATCTTTTTTGGGTGAAATATCCAACGCCCAAAGAAAAACCATTAAAACCAGAGATGCTTTCACCGAACCAAAAATCAATCCCATAATTCGATTAAGCCATTTTGTACTTTTCGAAAGTAATAGTAAATGAATGAATCTTGTAAATAATCGCATGATAAATAATACAATTATAAAAATAACAGCAAAACTAAAAACCATAATGACCCAAGGGTTTATGTCAATATTCTCCAGAACAACCGCCGATAATTTTAGATAGTATCCACCGGCTAAAGACACAGCGATAAACATTCCAAAGAGTCTCCCCAGTTCTTCAACCAATCCTCTTTTAAAACCGATTATTCCCATGATTAAAATTATCATGACAGCTAATGCATCCAGAAATAAAATCATCATACGTTTAATCTACTCGTAAAAAGCAAATCGGTCATACCATCATTCATGAATGATCTCTCTGAAAGTTGTCCCTGCGGTCGTTGGTATGATTGGTGAAAAATGGATAAATGGCTTCCGGTTAACCCAATTTTTTCCTTACCAATCCCTGGGCCAGTTTACCATCGGCTGTTCCGGAAGATCGTTTCATTACCAGGGGCATTATTTTTCCAATATCCGATAGGGAGGAGGCTCCTGTTTCGGAGATGATTTCATCAATCAGGTTTTCCAATTCCATTTCACTCATCATCGTTGGTAAATAGGTTTCCAGAATTTCCAGTTCCGCTTTTTCTTTTGCTGCTAAATCATCCCTGCCGGCTTTTTGATACATTTCAATGGATTCATTCCGCTGTTTTGCCATTGTTTTAATAACCTGAATTTCCTCTGATTCCTTTAATTCCTCCCTTTTTTCTATTTTTTTATCTTTCAATTTCGCCAATGCGGTTCTCAAGGGAATTACTTTTTCTTTCTCTCCTTTTTTCATCGCTGCATACATGCTTTGTTGGATTTTATCAAATAAACTCATTTTACCTCTTTATTTTTTTCATTGTTTAGGCATGATCAATCCGTTTCATCGCCAATAATAAACTGTCTTTATCCGTCTCAAACCCAATGAATCTTCTTCCCAGTTGCTTAACGGAAATCCCAACGCTTCCCCGGCGCATGAAGGGATCCGTCACCCAGTTTAATTTATAGGTGCTGGCTTCCAGAATTTTTTTTAATAACATATCCGGATAATCATTTTTACCCTCGTCCTTTTCAGAATAATAATATTCCATCCATACATTCGAATATTTTTCAGATGGGTGATAATCAATTAATTCAGATTCCCTTTCATGGTCATCCGGATGAAAAATATATGAATTCGTTTTGGTAGCAAACCAAATATCTCCTATTTCATTGTACCAGGTTTTTGATTGATTCTTGCCCCTTATTTTTCTGTTCCTCCATGTGATTCGGGTTTGGATTCTAAAATAATCACTCAATAATGAATGGTACATGCCCGAATATCGCCAGCCACATAATAAATAAATTGATCCTGTCTTTTTAATGACTCTCTGACTTGCTTTAATCCATCGATGACTCCACTGGTAATACTCTTGGATGGTCATCCGTTCACCGTGAGATCCGATTTCACGCCATGGGCTTTCCGGTGGGGCGGTTAAAATAAGATCGATGGATTCATCTGGTAACCGTTTTAACCCATCCAATGCATCTGATAAAAAAACACCCTCTTCCATGCTATCGATTGTCATCGAAATTTCATCTGATTTTCGGACGGCGGATAAATAGCGGTTCAAGTCATCTATGGTCAGGCCGGGGGACGACTCCAGGGGATGATTAAACAGAGGGTTCACGGGCTCTTTTCCTTCATCTGGCATATGAAAATTTACATGCTTCTGTCGGGAAATAAATATGGATTCGCAAAAAGGTTTATTGACATTCTTATTCACCAATATCAAATTCATCATCATGTTTAAGCCTAAAGTTTTATTTGTTTGTACGGGCAATTCGTGTCGTTCCCAAATGGCTGAAGGTCTTCTGAGAGATAAGGCCGGAGATCAATTTGACGTTTTTAGTGCCGGAAGTCATCCCTCCAGGGTTCATCCTTTGGCCATTGAAGTGATGAATGAGTGGGGAATTAATATTTCAAACCACACATCAGATCCTATCCATCTTTATCTGGATAAAGGCATTGATATTGTTATTACTGTATGCGACCACGCCGCCAAGGTTTGCCCCACGTTCCCCGGAGATGTGGAACGATTGCATTGGAGTATTAAGGATCCATTTGCCGGTTGGGGTTTCAAGGAGGATGCTCTCATCGCTTTTCGGGAAACAAGGGATACCATTCAAAGAAAAATTGATCATTATTTAAAGAGTAGAATGAATAAACCATAATATTTCAATGAGACAGTTTTTTCTTTTATATATTTCTATGTCTATTCTTTTTGGCCAAATACGTATAACAGAAATTATGTACGATCTTGACGGATCGGACTCTCCCAATGAATTTGTGGAAATATATAACCGGTCGGACACAGACTCGGTTGATTTGACCGGCTGGCAAATGAGAGACCGTTATACAACTGATGAACTGGTAGATTCAGGGTATGGTCTAATCATCCCGCCCCAATCCTACGGAATCATCTTTGAAGGTGATTATCATTTCAATTCAGGAATATATGTTGATTCCATTCCGGATGGAGTTGTGCTGATTAAAGTAGATGATTCCAGTATTGGCAATGGGCTTTCTACCAGTGATTCACTTTACCTCATTTCTGATATTGGGGTAGTGGAAGATTCTTTAGGTTGGACAGATATTGCACCAGATGGTTTTTCATTGGAAAAAGTTCGAATTGAATTACCGAATAATCCCAACAACTGGCTGCCGAGTTTAGATTCATTGGGAACCCCCGGAAGAATTAACAGCGTTGATCCATTGACCGTCGACGGACAAATCATTGCTGATTCTTTAAGATTGAATCCCTCTATCGTTGAAATGAACAGCACGACAATCATCACCGGATATGTAACGAACAGGGGTCGATCAACTATTTTTGGAGATGTAGAAATACTGGAAGGAGACAATATTCTGGAATCAATTTATATCCATAACCTGTCTGAACTCGATACGTCTGAATTTTCGGCAACCGTCGGCCCTTTTTCATCGGGCAATCATGAATTAACGGCCCAATTTGTTTTGGATAACGACGGTGACGAAAGCAACAATGAATCGTCTGTTATTTTAGGGGTACGGTATCCAGATGGGTTATTAACTATTAATGAATTTCTGCCATATCCTTTTAGTGGTGAACCTGAGTTTATTGAATTATTTTATCATGGATCTGAATCACTTTTATTATCCAATTGGGCAATCGCTGATATGACAGGATCTCCTGTTCTAATCAGAGAAATATCCATAGAAATGGAACATTATTTTGTCATAAGTGAGGACTCCTCCTTGGTAAATCAAATCCCTGATTCCAGCCTGTTTTCGACCCCACTTTCCAATTTCCCCAATTTAAATAATGGTGGCGATGCCATCCGTATTTTTGATCCGTATGGTACTTTAATTGATTCGCTGATTTACACAGATAACTGGGGATATGGCAGAGGACAATCCATGGAGAAAATTTATCCAAACTACCTATCGTCTGATTCCTCTAGTTGGCAGCCTTCTTTAGACACTGGCGGAATGACAGCTGGTGTCCGAAATTCTGTTATGCCCTGGCCGGTGGATGGAACCATCGACTTTCATAAAATAATATATTATCCCATTATTCCTGGTAATATGGATTCAATCCAGCTTCAAATCCCAGTAGCGAACATTGGGCAAATATCCTTCACCGGTTACATTTATATAGAATTTGAAGAAGAGGAACTGGCCAGCCGATCTATCTCAATCCAATCTCCCGGTGATACGGTGTTTATTCCAGTCACCATCGGGCCTCTTCCCTCTGGAGAAAACTCAATTAGAATTGCTCTTGATGTCCTGAACGATGGGAATCCATTCAATAATGCAGACAGTCTCAAAATAAAAATCCGTTTTCCATTTGGAACCATTAAAATCAATGAATTCATGGCCAGGCCCAATAATGATCAAATTGAATTTATTGAGGCGGTGTGTTTTTATGATTTACCCTTATTTACATTATCGTTTAGCGATCATAACCAGCAGCAGAAATATATCCCTGCACTGAACCTGAAAAAAGGGGACTATATTGTACTGGCAATTGATTCCTCATTGTTTCCATTAGAAAATGAAAACACTCATTTTGTGGTCCCATACAACGGCTGGCCGTCACTCAATAATTCTGGTGATGCTATTTATCTCTACGATCTGACAGAAAGCATCATTGATTCATTGTATTATACAAACAATTGGAATATAACAGATGAAATTTCCACAGAGAAACTCCGTCCCGAGTTCGAATCTTTTAACCAATCAAATTGGATGCTTTCTACCGATGGGAATGGCTCGACGCCGGGATATGCTAATTCGGTTACTCTGTTTGATTTGGACGGTGGAATTATTTTCGGTTCCGTTGAGCATGAGCCTCTTTATCCCAAGAAGGTTCAAACCATTATTTCCACTTTAAAAATCGCCAATGTTGGGGTAATACCCTTTTCCGGTTCTATCCGCTTAATCATCGATGGGGATGACTACGGGTCATCGGCATTTGAAACAATCGATCTCCGCGATACGGTTTCTCATGCGATGGAATTTGGACCCCTTATTTCCGGTTACCACCGCGTCGAATTTCAATTATCTGTTGACGGTGATGAAAACAGTACCAACAATATTGTTTCTGACAGCGTACTCGTCAGCTATGACTTCGGTGTCGTTGTTCTGAATGAGTTTTTGGCAATTCCAGACACGAATCAGTCAGAATTTATTGAATTGGCTGTTCAAGATCCTGTCCTCATGCAGGGCTGGTCCATAGGGGATACTCCCATCATGACGCAAAGCTATTTCAGCTTTGGCAGGTTAGCGATAGGAAACTACCTTGTGATTGTTGCTGATTCAATGATCGTGCCCCTGTTGCCGGGTCCGTCACGATGGACCATTCCAGATGGCGGTCTTTCTGTGCTGAATAATACCCACGATGGTATTTATTTATTGGACATGACAGGAGTTATCATTGATTCTCTTCTTTATTCCGAAAACTGGGGATTAATTGATCACCGCTCTATGGAAAAATATCGACCCGAGTTTTCGTCCAATGATTCCTCCCGATGGGCGGTGGCCGTTAATGAATCTGGAATAACACCCGGTGAAAAAAATAGTATCTATTATCATGAATTGGCCAAAGCAGGTTCGTTGGTGTTATCACCCAATCCTTTCTCTCCTGATGGTGACGGTTTTGATGATTTATTATACATCAAGTACAAGCTTCCTTTTGAATATGGGTTAATCTCTATCCAGATTTTTGACATTATCGGCCGGACCATTGCAACACCCTATTGGAATACCTATACCGCTCAGGAGAATATCCTCGTCTGGGACGGAAGAGGACGCGATGGCAAACACGCCCGGATCGGTATGTATATTATTCAACTCAAAGTGAAGGATATATCGGGGAATCGTTCGTGGGAAGATGTCCAACGAATTGTATTGGCCAAAAAGTTGTAAATTCATTTTCACATTTTAACCATACACGAGGAAAGCATGGATAAAATATTAATAACATTCATTTTTATTTCCAGCCTATTTGCTGAAACAAAACACCTGATCGCTCCTGACGGGACTACCGTTGTTATTGATAGAGATGAATATGGTGTGCCCCATATTAAAGCAGATAATGAACCTGCATTATTTTTTGGACAGGGATTTGCTGAAGCGCACGATCGTCTTTATCAAATAGATTTAAATAGACGGGCAGGAACGGGTCGCTTAAGCGAAATTTTCGGAAGTTATGCTTTGGATTTTGATAAAGAGGTTCGAAAAAATGGATACACAAAACCAGAATTAACCTCTATGATTGACAATTTATCACCTGATGTTCGCACGGCCATTCTGGCCTATGTAGATGGTGTCAATGCCTATGTGGACACCATGAACCTCTATCCAGACTTGTACCAACCGATCCAATACGCCAATACGCCCTGTGATCCGTTCACACCTGAGGACCTTGCAGCCTTTACGGTCATAATGCTTTGGGATTTCGGAAAGTTTGGGGGAAATGAGCTCATTCGTTTAAATGAATTACAAAATAACGGCTGGGATTGGTTTAATGAAAACAGACCGGTGAATGATCCCGGTTGCTCTACCACCATTCCCGACACCAGTCAAATGACTGCTCAAATATGGTCTTATTCCGGCATAACGATTCCGGAGGAAGTGGCTTTGGATTATGAAGCAAACCAAGCATGGATGAAGCAATTCAAAATGGATCATGGATTAACCTATAAGTTTGGCAGTTTTGCCACACTGGTTTCTCCCGGTTTTTCTTCGTCGGGGAATGGGATGCTTTTAGGCTGTCCCCAAATGGGTGCACCTGAATATAACAGTCCGACGATTACTCTGGAATTAGAACTGGAGTGCCCTACCATCCACGTCGGAGGCATGTCTGTTCCCGGAATTCCATTTGTGATTCTAGGTCACAACGAATCTGTCGGCTGGACTTGGACCAGCGGCATTAGTGATAATGTTGATACTTACATAGATTCAACCCAAAGTATGAATTACGCTGATGGATACTGGTACAATGGAGCGTGGTTGGATTTTGATGTAATCGTCGATACAATATTCACCATTGGGGGTGAAGAAATATTTACACATTATCGCACCATTCACGGACCGGTGATCGGTGCTTACTTACCTTTAAACCAGGTATATTCGCACAAAATGACCTTCTGGATGAATGAAATGACTATGGCCGAATACATTTATGGAGTGAATAAGGCAAACGATATTTATGAATATGAAACGGACCTGTCGGCGGCTCCAATGTCATTTAATTGTTTTGTAGTGGATCAGGATCAAAATATTGGTTTTTGGCACTCCGGGCGGTATCAGGATCGAAGTGATGGCGTTCATCCATATCTTCCCCATAAAGGAGATGGTTCGGAGGAATGGGGTGGATTTATTCCATTCGAAGAATTGCCTCAATCCATTAACCCTGAAATGGGATTTTTCACCAATTGGAATAATAAACCATCCCCTTCCTGGAATAATGGTGACAGCGGTCCCTGGATTACCGGGGCATGGATTTGTCATGGTGTCGATGCCATTACAGATTATGTCGCTCCTTTTACCACTATGTCCCTGGAAGATTTAAAAAATGTACCGAACACTATTCATGACCATGGGACCTATCAGGGTGCTTATGAATTCACCGGTACACACGTGATTGATTTTAATATTAACCCTCCCGGTCAAAGCGATTTGGTTCATCTGGATGGCTCCCCCAGTCCCCATAAAAATGACCAGTGGAATCTTCATCTAAATTATGAGTTCAAAGATATGCTATTTGGAGAAACAATTGTTGGAACAGAAGCGGAATTTCAACCGGATCAATATAAACTGTATTTACCTTATCCAAACCCGTTTAACCCAACAACGACTATTCGTTTTTCACTGGATCATTCCAGTAAAATGATTTTATCTGTTTATAATATTAACGGACGCCTGGTTAAGACACTCTTGAATGAAAATGTCAACATGGGAGAACACGAAGTGGCCTTAAATGCCAATGAATTAGCTAGTGGTGTTTATTTTATAAAAATGGAAACGAAAAATTTTAAGGACACAAAAAAACTCATATTATTAAAATAAAAAAGGGGCGAATTTTTGCCCCTTTTTACTTTTTTTAAATGGATTAAATTCCAAATCCTATCCGCAAATCGAGGGATCCAAACCCGCTGGCATCCGGGATAACATCATCAACAATCGTATAGCGATAGGTTAAAAAGGTATCCAGCATTAGCAATTTGAATTGAAGTCCTGCTTGGACGTGAAAACCTGAAGCATCTATATAATTATCTTTATTCTCAAGAAATTTTGTTAGATTTTTATCCAAATTATTAACACTACCATTCACCAAATCACCACCTAATAAATCTTTAATCATATCAATATTCGCTACTGGTGTAGTCAAATGAGTATTGTATCCACCACCTGCATGAAGTTTTGCGCCTGCAAGAAACGGGATTGAAAGGCCAATGATTTTCTTACGAAGTGTGAAGTACACATCAGTGCTTACCCAGCCAAAATCAATTGGATCCATTGGCCCGAAATCATTCTCAAAATTAATTTTATAGGTATTTCCTCTCACATTAAAATCGACATCAAGATCAATAAACGGAATCGCATCGATATAAAGGTAGCCTCCGACCGCATACGCTCCGTCAAAGCTGCCGTTTGTTAAAGTGACGTTTGGTGAGGCTGGGTTTGATTCTGCTACGCTGAACATACTTTGTCCTAATTGCAGACCAAATCCACCAATAGCGAATACGCTGGATGTAGTGACAATTAATATGAATAATTTTGTGTTTAAGAATTTCATTTCTTTCTCCTAAAGTTTTCAAATAAATAGTATACAAATATAAATGCTCTTTGTAGTATAGTTAAACATTAATAATGGAACCGGAGGCTGTAGAAATTCGTAAGTGAAAGGTGAGTTCAATTAAAAAGTGAGGCATATTATGAAAAAATTGTGGTTATTAATTTTTTCGGTTGGATTTCTTATGGCATCCGAGACACCGGTTATCAAAAAACAAATCACTGTATCCACCCATCAGAATGAGAATAAGGTAGAAGTAAATGTGGAAGTGGAAAAGGATCAGATGACCTTAACCATCAATCATGATGGAGAAGAAAATGTATATAAAGTTCATTTGAATAACCCGGCGGATTTGGAAGCTCTGGAAAAAGAGTTAGATAAGTTAGATATTGATACAAATATTATGGCCTTTATTATGAGTGAGGACGATGACGTGGAAGAAGAGGATTTTCAATATGTATCAGAGGACAAACATCCTTTTTCTTTCAATCATAGCTCCAAGGGATATTTAGGGATTCGAATCCAAGATATTACGGATCAGCTCAGAGAATATTTTAATGTCCAGGGGGATGGAGGTGTCTTGGTGACGGAGGTTATAAAAGATAGCCCCGCAGAAAAAGCCGGCTTGAAAGCAGGAGATGTGGTGACGAAAATTAATGATGTCCGTATTGGGGATAGTGGTGAATTAACCCAAACTGTTCGGAATCAAGCCCCTGAGTCTGAAGTGGAAATAACGGTTATTCGAAAAAACAGGGAAAAGGTAATCAAGGCTACGTTGGATTCCAGTGATCATATATTCTCTTGGTTTGACAATTCAACAAACCCATATCATTCCCACATAAATATGCCAAATAAAATGATGAAGTTGTTTGATCACCAATGGTCAGATTCCAGTGGAGACACTTGTTCTTTACACCAGCAGATGAAAATGAACTTCGATACTTTCATTCCTGAAGATGGGCCAAAAATGATGAAATCAAAAATGTTTTTGGAAAAAATGAACCGTAGTGAAATGGAAAAAATGAAAAAAGATATTGAAGAATTGCAAAAAGAAATTCAAAACCTGAAAAATTCCTAATAACATTTATCCATAAAAATTAGAAAAAGGCTCCTTGATGAGCCTTTTTCTTTTCTATCGAATTATCTATATCCATAAATTGACTACATACCATTCAATATATGAAACCGTTAATTGTTTACATCACGATTGTTTTGGCTGTTTTATCAGCCCAAGATTCCGTTTGGCCAACGGATGGCGGCAGGTCCTTAAAATCAAATTTTGGTGAATTTCGCCATCACCACTTTCACATGGGAATAGATATTAAAACGGGTGGGAAAGAAGGTGTTTCTGTTTACTCCGTTTCAGACGGTTATGTTTCTAGGATGGTCACCAATTTCAAAGGATTTGGCAGAGCACTCTACATTGTTCATCTTGATGGGACTACAAGTGTGTATGCTCACTTATCCCAATTTAATCCAAAACTTGAGGGATTATTAAAGTATGACCAGAATAAAAATGAATCCTATATCCTCAACCACTATTTTAAGCCGAATGAGATTCAAGTGAAGAAAGGTGAATGGATCGGCTATACAGGAAATACAGGCCATTCCTACGGCCCACATTTACATTTTGAATTGCGAAATTCTCTCGAGCAGCCTGTCAATCCACAAACCAATGGGTTTTCAGTGGACGATCATTCACCGCCGATCATTGAACAACTGGCGATGATTCCCTTATCTGGAGAGTCCCGGGTTAACGGCAGTATGCTTCCAGTCTCAATCCCTTTATTCAGAAATAAAAGCGGTATTTATGAATTTGCTGATACGCTCAATATTTTTGGTCCCGTTGGTTTTGCCCTTAAAGTAAAAGATAAAAGACAGGGGTTTTCTGAAACATATCAAATTAATTCCATTGATTTAATGATTGATGGACTTAAAGAATATTCACTGAACTACCGTTACCTTGATTATAACACAACGGACAGGGTTCAGCTGGTCAGGAATCATTATCTGTATCGTTTGAATCTTGGCTCTTTTCAAAATTTATTCCATATAGATAAAAAAATAAAATCAAAAGTTCAATTTGATAATTCCGATGGTCAAATTCAATTATCTGCAGGGTATCATCCCATATTGATTAGTGTCAAAGATGCCAATGATAATACTGCCATTGCAAAAGGAATTATTTTTAATCATCCCCCCACTGACCTTGTTCTGTTAGATGTTGAACAGCGTGGAAATGAACTTATTTTCAATATTCAACCAAAGTTTATTAATATCCCTTTAAAAAGAATTACCTGTTATTCCTTTTCATCTGCAGGGTTTGCTGATAATCTTATTAATCCTAAATCAGTGAAAAAAGCAGATGACGGTTTCTTGGTAACCCTCGACAAGAGAATGATTCGGGATCGGTCTTTGCAGTTTATTGCCAGAAATGAAATGGGTGCTTATTCTGCTCCGCTAAACTGGCATCCACAAAACGTTCTTGTAGATTATAATGCTACTCCGGAAATCGATATTCGACAAACACCCGCCGGAGTCATGATTCAGGTTGAAACTGGAAACCTGGGAACGTCTACCCCAAAGTTAACTCTTGAGTTTACAGATAATCTCAAGCAACTTTTCATGTTTCAGATTCAACCGTTTACCTATTTATCCGCTCCTTTGCCCGTAAACTTCTTTTCAAATATTAAGAGTATCAATACATCCTTAAACATGGCCACAGAAACTATTTATCACTATAAATTTGAACCAGCCGTAATCAACCCAGGGCAATCCGAAGTGGCCTTTTCTAAAGATAAAATGTGCTCCCTTCAAACACTCAAGACCTCTTTTTACGAACCAACGCTTGTCTGGATTGATATTGTTTCCAATTCTGTTCCACCTGCCCATGGAGAATTCTTATCGAAAGTATATCAACTCCAGCCTTTTAATATTCCGTTACAAGATACAGTTAATATCGGGATTCGCTATGATAAGAAGCTGGCAGAAATGAGTAAAATGAATCTTTATTATTACAACCAAAAGGAAGGCTGGACCTTCATCCCGTCTAAAAACTCAAGAAAACGAAATGTACTTACAGGGAGCATATCCAGCCTGGAGGCAGTATGCATTTTACAAGACAGCATTTCCCCGGTCATTCAATCAACTTTTCCTGAAAACGGTGGTCTTTATTATGCAAATGATGTTACCCATCTTCATGCAAATGTTAATGATGCCTTGTCCGGAATTGAACCATCAGAATTTTCAATGAAAATGATAGTGGACGGTAAACGGGTTTGGGCTGCTTTTCAGCCGGTGGATCAGATCATTTCTTATGATTTATTAGATCCCCTTCGGGCTGGTAATCACGTCATGAGCATTTGGGTTAGAGATCGGGCAGGAAACGATGTCAGAAGAAACATAGACTTTATCATTAAATAATGTTCTTTCCTTACAAAGACGACAATCCACGTATTCTCGTTCCTATCGTGACCTATGGTATTATTGCCGTAAATGTTCTGGTTTTTTTATATCAAATGAATCTGGTAGTCATGGGTGGAGACGCCGATTCCATTTTCATATATACATTTGGACTCATCCCTGCCCAATTTCATGTTTTCACTTTATTTACATCGATGTTTCTTCACGGCGGCTTGGCTCATATTCTAGGGAATATGTGGTTTTTATGGATTTTTGGTGACAATGTTGAAAGTGTATTAGGCCATGTTCGTTATGCTATATTTTATATTTTATGCGGCTTGGCCGCCGGGATGGCACAAGTCATTTTTAATATGGATTCATTCATTCCCATGGTAGGAGCCAGCGGAGCCATTGCCGGAGTCCTTGGAGCATATATCATACGATATCCTCATGCAAAAGTACATGTATTTGTCTTCATATTTATTTTTTTTACTACCATCAAGGTTCCTGCATTTGTGGTTCTTGGGATATGGTTCCTAACTCAATTAACTAACGGACTTGCATCGTTTGGATTTGATACAACCGGCGGTGTGGCCTGGTTTGCCCATATTGGCGGATTTATTGCTGGTGTCGGGTTCAATTACATTTTTCAACAGATAAGAATAAAAGAGTATTAATATGAATAATTTAATTAATCATGCTCAAGAAATGAGACATCTCGCATTAGCCCCTTATTCATCCTATACCGTGGGAGCAGCGGTCATCACATCTGATGGGATGGTCATTGGTGGATGTAATGTTGAATCCAGTAGTTATGGTCTGACTTGTTGTGCAGAACGGGTGGCTCTGTTCCGGGCGGTTGCAGAAGGACATCGTTCATTTAAAGGGCTGGCCGTGGCGACAGAAAATGGAGGTTCATTGTGTGGCGCTTGCCGGCAAGTTGTCTGGGACTTATGCGGAGATATTCCTATTTTCATTGTAGATAAAAATGGTTTAATCAACAAAACAACTTCAGCTGAACTTCTCCCGGACTCCTTTGATCAATCCAAACTTTTATGAATCATAACGTTATTCTTATTGGTATTGCCGGTGGATCGGGCTCTGGAAAAACTTCCATTGCCCGAGAAATAAGAAAAGAATTTTCCAGGGGAGAGGTTGCGGTCATTCAACTTGATTCTTATTATATAAATTTAGCACATCTGGATTTTAAAGAGAGACAAAAACAGAATTTTGATCACCCGGATGCCATGGATTTTGACTTACTCCATTTTCATTTATCAAAATTACTCTGCTGGGAAACTGTTCTCATCCCTCACTATGATTTTGCAACACATACCCGGGAAGATGATGCTGAGTCCATTGGGCCACACCATGTTATTGTTGTGGAGGGAATTTTAACTTTATGGGATAAAAAGTTAAGGAATTTAATGAGTATAAAATTATATGTGGAAACACCGAGTGATATTCGGTTTATCCGTCGTCTCACAAGGGACAGGAATGAAAGAGAACGATCTACCCAGTCTGTGATTGATCAATATTTACATACAGTCCGACCTATGCATGAACAATTTGTTGAACCTACAAAAAAATATTCCGACATCATTATTCCCGAGGGGGGTCACAATGCTGTCGCAATTGATCTTATTCGCACTAAAATCAAATCAATATTAAAACCAGGAAATAACTCATGACACTCACCCCCAGAGAATCAGGATGGATTGAAGTCATTTGCGGCTCCATGTTTAGCGGTAAAACAGAAGAATTAATCCGCCGACTCAAACGAGCTCAAATCGCCAATATGAAAACAGCCATATTTAAACCCAGAATAGATA
>CAYXMX010000039.1:0-6174 GCA_964466265.1 uncultured bacterium
CAGGCCCGCACAGGCTGTAGGAATATCCCAATGAAAAATGCAGCCGCACCCAATGCTATGAAGACCTTTAACCACATTTTTTGACCGGATGTCAATATAAATTTGTTTTCTTCAACCATATTAATTCCCCATCGTCCTTATAAAGTGAATCACATTCCATCGGTCTTCCCGCTGCACCTGGGATTGATAAGGCGGCATATTTCCTCTACCGTTTGAAATGATGAAATACAATTGTCCATCTTTCATATTTTTCACTTTATCAGAAAGCAGAGATGGCGGCGGCGGTACACCACGCTTCGTTACAGGGCCATCCCCCAAACCTGTCATGCCATGGCAGACTTGACAATAGTTTCTGTAAACCCATTCACCACGCAGCACATGCTTTTCCGTAGGTTCAATAGAATTATTTAACACATTCCCTGCCAATTCTTCTGTCAATTCACCGTCAGAATACTCCGGCAAAAAGCCTTTGGCGATAGTGCCTTCGACAGGGGACTGAAGTGTTTTCCCATCGGGGTAATTCGGATTTTTTGAAAAAGCATCGTAAGGGATTGAGTGAACCATTTCCGGTACAAATTCTATGTTCGGTTCTTCTGGGTTCATGTACAGACAGCGCTGTAATCCAATAAGCAGGAGAATAACAATGCCCAGCTTCATTATTGATTTAAATTCCATCAGTCGGATTCCAATTTCTCATTCCATTCAAAGGCGTGATAATCTGTGGCTATTTTGACAGCCCTCTCACTATCGAAGCTTCCGACTCCTTCCGAGAGGACAAGAACAAATCGATCATCTGTTACGTCCGGAGCGAATGTGACAGGTTTCCGTCCGGGCAATACACCCGTCAGCCATAAAAGTGTAAAAACAGTCCCAAGCCCAGCAAATAGAACGGTTGTTTCAAAAGCGATAGGCAGAAATGCCGGCATAGAGTTCCAAGGTTTACCACCGATATTGATCGGCCAACTCACTGCTGATATCCAATACTGACCATACAGCCCGAAGAGCAATCCGACGACTGCGAATATGAAACACACTTTGGACAGCCTGGACGGTTTTAATCCCATGGCTTTGTCCAATCCATGGACGGCGTAAGGTGTAAATGCATCTAAAATTTTATAACCTCTGCTCATGTATTTTTCAGTAGCGCCTTTTAAATCAAATTCATTATCGAATGATACGATAAATACTTTTTTCAACTCTCACCCCCATTTCTGCCTTTATAGTGGAGGACATTTTTTACTTCGCCGATAGAAATGATAGGTAAATACCGGATGAACAGCATAAATAGCGTAAAGAATAATCCAAAACTTCCAATGAGTGTTCCGATTTCCACAAGTGAGGGGGAATACATGGCCCAAGCAGATGGTAAATAATCCCGATGGAGGGACGTGACAATAATGACAAAACGTTCAAACCACATGCCAATATTGATAAAAATTGACAGAATAAAAACGAGGGCAATATTGGTGCGGATTTTCTTAAACCAGAAAAATTGTGGTGTAATCAAATTGCATCCGACCATAATCCAATAAGCCCAGGAGAACGGCCCCAAAGCACGGTTCATGAATACAAATTGTTCATAACCATTCCCGGAATACCAGGCGATAAAAAATTCTGTGGCGTAGGACAATGTTACAATACCGCCTGTTAAAATAATTACCTTCGTCATATTTTCGATATGCTTGATGGTAATATATTCTTCCAATCTCAATGTTTTCCGGGCAATCAGTAACAGTGTAAGGACCATGGCAAAACCGGAAAAAACAGCGCCGGCAACAAAGTAAGGCGGGAAAGTGGTCGTATGCCACCCAGGGATGGAAGATGTGGCAAAGTCGAAACTCACAATAGTATGAACCGATACAACCAATGGCGCTGCCAGCCCGGCTAATAGGGCATAAACTGTTTCATACCGGTGCCAGGTTCTAAAAGAACCGGACCAGCCAAAACTCATCAATCCAAAGATCCATTTTTTTATTTTTGTTTTAGCCCTGTCTCGAACCGTCGCCAAGTCAGGAATCATGCCAAGGTACCAAAACACAGCAGAAATAATTAAATATGTACTGATGGCAAAAACATCCCAAACCAAAGGGGAGCGAAAATTTACCCACAATGGCCCTCGAAAATTGGGGTAGGGCATCATCCAGTATGCCATCCAGGGTCTTCCCATGTGAATAATGGGAAAAAGTCCGGCGCAAATGACAGCAAAAATGGTCATTGCTTCTGCAGACCGATTAATGGACGTCCGCCATTTCTGCCTGAATAAAAATAAAATAGCAGAAATCAGTGTGCCGGCGTGACCAATTCCTACCCAGAATACAAAATTAGTAATATCAAAAGCCCAACCTACGGTTTTGTTTAGGCCCCATGTTCCGATACCTGTCATAATTTGGTAGGTTACGGACACGATACCAAGTGCCAATGCACTGGCTGCCAGTAAGAACCCAAACCACCATAACCCGGTTGGTTTACGATCCATGATTCCGATAACATCATCAGTAACGCTTTTTAAATTTTTATTGCCGTGAACCAGTGGTTCTCTAATCGATTTCACCTGATTAGCCATGATGGTTCCCCCCTGTTTCATCTTTCCGATTTCTCACCATGGTTAAATAGCCAACGGATGGTTGTATATTCAGGTCTTCCAGCACATGGTAATGGCGCGGGTCTTGCACTTTTTTCGAAATTTCACTTTCCGGATCGCTTAAATCTCCAAATACGATGGCATCTGCGGGACAGGATTGTTGGCAGGCCAGTTTAATATCGCCATCAGCAAGGGGTACACCTTTTTGTTTTGCATCCATTTTTGCTTCCTGGATCCGCTGAACACACAATGAGCATTTTTCCATCACACCCCGAGTCCGCACAGTCACATCAGGGTTCAAAACCATGTTCTCAAGCTGGTCATCATGGGCATAGTCAAACCAATTGAATCGACGCACTTTATATGGACAATTATTGGCACAGAAACGGGTTCCGACACAACGGTTATATATTTGCTGGTTGAGCCCTTCGGAGCTATGGACCGTTGCCAGCACAGGACAAACAGGTTCGCACGGCGCATTATCGCAATGCTGACAAAGCATCGGTTGAAAAGCCACATCTACTTTTTCGCCTTCTCCAGAATAATAACGGTCAATCCGCATCCAGGCCATGTCCCGCCTGCGTAATACTTCATCTTTACCAACCACCGGTACATTATTTTCCACCTGACAGCTAATGACACAAGCAGAGCAACCGGTGCAGGCACTTAAGTCAATGGCCATTGCCCAGTGATGTTTTTTGTATGGATGGTCTTCTTTCCAAAGATTTACTACCGGGTGCCCATGGTGTCTTCCCGACGATGGGTCTTCTTTATATTCTTTAAATGTCGTTTCCTGAATAAAGGGCCGCACTTCCATGGACGCTGGTTGAATATGTTCAGGATTTGATAATGTGTTATACGTTTGTGTCAATGCAAGATCTGCTGTTCTACCCGTTTCTTCGATTTTAACGGGAATACCGGAAAATGTCAGATTTCGTCCATTTCGACTCAATAAATGGTTAATGCGTTTCCCAACGACTTCACCTTCTAATAATGTATCTCTCTTCTGGATCCATTCGGGGCCTAAATTTTTAAACCGCTCCGTCCCTTCTCGACCATACCCCAAGGAGACAGCCAAAACATCCTTATGTTGACCTTCCTGGATATATACGGGTAATTCAACTGACTGGCCGCCTGATGTTAATTTTATAACATCGCCCTGTTTCAGACCCAAATCTTTTGCCAATACTGGTGACATAGAAACAGCATTATCCCAAGTCAGTTTTGTGATGGGATCAGGCAATTCCTGCAGCCATGGGTTTTCAGAATGACGTCCATCCAACATTTGCAGAGAGGCGTATGCAATCAGTGATAGTCCATCTCTGATATTGGATGCAGGGATGGTTCCCTTATTAAAATGTCCGATTTGCACTGCAATTGGTTTTATTTTGACGAATCCGTCGTGAACCAACAAATCCCACCAACGGTTAAAAGAATGATTGCCCTTTTTTCGTGTATTGTAAATCTTTTTCCAATAGTTCCGAACCAAATTTCGTTCATCATCTTTGATACCTATCCACCGGGCAATGGATCTCCGGAATGTCCGGGTATCGCCCAAGGATCGAATGGCAGGTTGGGTCATGGATAATACACCGGATGTAAATTCATCATCTGACCAAGATTCCAGGTAATGAGGTACCGGGCATTGAACTTTACAATAAGCTGTTGTTTCATTATTTTTTCCAGAAAAGCTCACTGTCAGAGGAATTGATTTGAGTAGATCGCCAAACCGGTTACCTTCCGGTAAATCATAGACAGGATTAGCACCATGGATGAATACAGCGCCTACTCTCCCCGCTTCCATGTCTGAAAGCAATTGAGTAACATCAGAATCCTTTCCGGTTTTTTGAAGACTCGGCGTTTTCAATAAAACGGTTTTGCCCATATTGCCCAATGCATTATTAATTCGGTTCACATAAAGTTGAATGGCCGTATCATTGAGACCGGAGATAACTAAACTTTTTCCACGGTACTGTTTCAGTTCATCTGCAATCTTCCCTGATAGACCATGACCACCGCCATGGTTAAGGTCGTGGTTAATATTTTTGGCCAATTGGAGAATTTCGTCCGGTGTTTTTAAATATCGCTTATCCGCTTTTGCCCCGGTGATGGACACCCGTGATTCGACCTGAATGTGTTTTGATATTTGTTCAGACTCCAAATTTCTATTCTGCCTGTATCCTTTGGTAAATTGGATAGGGGAAAGCCAAGTACCCAGAAAATCAGCATCCAAACTGACAATCATGTCAGCTTTTTCAAATCGATATTGGGGTAAAAGACGCTTTCCGACATTTATTTTATTGGCATCTAAAATAGCTGAATAAGAAACGGGGTCATATTGTACATGGACAGCATTGGGATATTTTTTGAGAAATTTTTTAATATAAAATTTTGTGGATGGACTGGTGACTGTTTCTGTCAGTAATACAACTTGTTTCCCGTCGGCTCGGGCTTTTCCCAAACACTTGACTACAAAATTATCCAATGAATCCCAGTCCGTATTTTTTCCATTTATTCCTGGGTGGAACAGCCGTTTTGAATCGTACAATTCAATGACACTGGCCTGACAAACGGGACATAATCCGCCTTTTGTTTGGGGATGGTCAGGGTTTCCCTCTACTTTGATGGGTCTACCGTCACGATTTTTAACCAGAACAGCGCAGCCGGATCCGCAAGCATGGCTTGTGGAAGCATACCAGTAAGCTTTTCCGGGAATCACTTCCTCCGGTTGGACTAAAAACGGAATGGCTTTTTTTACCGGTGTTTTAGAGCAAGCGACCATAAAGGTTGCCAATGAAAATCCTGCTGTTTTCAAAAAGTCGCGGCGAGTCCATTCCAGCGATGTTGTTTCTAAATCAGCGGGCCCCGCAAGACTTTCTTCCGATTCTTTGACTTCTTTTGTCATCCAATATTTTTTTTCTTCAGACATTCAATAATCCTAATAATGGCATGTTGAGCAATCTAGCAGAAGTTGTGTTCGTTCCGGAGCAGCATCGGCAAATTCATGACCCTTTCGGTGACAGTCCAGGCACCAGCCCATGGCCAAATTTTCCTTTTGTTTTACCCGTTCCATGGAGGCCACATCACCATGACAATCGGTGCAATCAACACCGGCAGTAATATGCGGTTTATGGCTGAAAAATACGAAATCAGGCAAATTATGGACTTTGACCCATTCGATTGCCTTTCCTTCTTTACCTTCAATGGGATTCCCCTGTGGGTCATATCCCATTGCTGAGTATATCTTCCCTATTTCCAAGGAAGATAAAGTGCGTATTTCTCTTCCCTCTTCCTTGGCTTGGTTTTCTTCCAACCGCATATTATCTCTCGTGGCGGAAACGTTCTTATGGCAATTCATACACACATTCACGGCTGGAATGCCGGCGTGACGACTCTGCCAGGCGCCGTAGTGACAATATTGGCATGAAATTTCCATTTCACCCGCATGGAGCCTGTGGGAAAAATTAATGGGCTGCACCGGTTCATAGTCCTGTTGATTTCCCGGTATATGATAATGACTATTACTGAAGATAACCAAAACACCTGCGAGAAAAATCAAAGTCGTAATCAGTTTAAATTGTTTTTTCATTTAA
>CAYXMX010000039.1:6274-17197 GCA_964466265.1 uncultured bacterium
GCTTTTGGACCCAGGTAATACCACCAGTTCAACACAGCGCATACTGCATAAAAAGCAGCAAATCCGTACATGGCAACTTCCGGAGTTCCCAATTTCATATTTTCACCAATTACCTTCGGAATCAGGAATGCGCCATAGGCGGCGACGGCTGATGTCCAGCCCAAAACAGGACCGGCCTGTTCCTCATTGAATACCATTGAAATTGTCCGAAAGGTTGAGCCGTTTCCAATTCCCGTTGCCGTAAATAAAATAACCAACAGAATAAAGAAAGGCATGAAAAATTCCTGCGGTGTAGCTGACTGATAAGCCAGCCTTGCAAAGTAACCAACCCCGATGGCTGAAAGGACCATGACAATAGAAACAATCTGGGTCACGATTGCGCCACCCACTTTATCTGCTATTTTTCCACCGACGGGGCGAATCAATGCGCCGATAAATGCACCGACCCAGGCAAACATAAATGTTGCAGGACCTTCAGGGTTTGCCACATGCTGCCAAACACCGTCGGCTCCCAGAATATGTTTTACACCAAAAATAAATTTGATTGACAGACCCACCGCAGCCGAGTATCCAATGAACGATCCAAAAGTCATTGTATATATGATGGTCATTACCCAGGTATGTTTGTTATTAAAAATTTTGAACTGACGTTCTAAATTTTTCTTGATTTCCCCTGGCGACAATGATTTCATCAGAAAAACGGTTGCTGCGATTACAACGGGCAGCACTATCCATTTCACCCATGTCAATGTTTTAAAGGCAAGGATGAAGTATAGGCCAATGGCTGCTGTGATAAATCCGATGAGCAAGAGCCAAGAGATCCGTCCAAAAGAAACCAGTGGACTTTTTAATCCGGGCGTCACCGCTTCTGTCGTAATATTATTCATTCGTTTCCAGCCAAAATATGCCAGTGGAATAAGCCACAGCATCCAAACCCATCCTGCATTGGCAAGCCAGGTTTCTGATCCGGCCATAATCCGTTTAAATATGGTTCCGCTATTGCTCTTTAAGATCATGGACCCGCCACTGAAAGCGCCCAACATGGGAAATGTCATGACCAATGGGATTAATATCTGCATCGTGGTAACACCGAAATTTCCCAAACCGGCATTCATTCCTAAGGCATAACCCTGCATCCGTTTTGGGAAGAAAAAACTGATATTGCTCATGGAAGACGCAAAGTTGCCACCACCAAATCCGGAAAGGAACGCCAAAATCTGGAACACCCATAATGGCGTATTTCGATCTTGTAGAAAAATGCCGGCTCCGAAAGATGGAATCATGAGTAATGCTGTAGTGAAGAAAATGGTATTTCTTCCGCCGGCCAGGCGAATAAAGAATGAACTGGGAATCCGTAACGTCGCACCTGTCAACCCCGCAATTGCTGTGAGTGTAAACAATTCACTTGGTGTAAAATCGAATCCCAAATTTTTCATCTGGACGGTAATGATCCCCCACATAAGCCACACGGAAAAACCCACCAGCAGACTTGGAATTGATATCCAAAGATTCCGTGTTGCTATTACTTTTCCGGTTGAATCCCAGAATTCCTCGTTTTCAACATCCCACTTTTTTAAATCAGTCATATTATTTTCCCATTCTGTTTTTTAAAATGATCCGCTTCCAATTTTTTCTTCCAGTTCATCCAGTAATTCAGGCGCTCGGGCTTTGATCATTTTTCGAGCCACCAAATGAAGCCAAAACAAACATACGATAGACAGCACTAAAAAGAACATCCACGTTGTTGTCCATAATCCCGTCGCTTTTAGCATGTAACCAAATATTACAGGACATATAAATCCACCTAATCCGCCAACGACGCCTACAATGCCGCCAACAACGCCAACATCGTTTGGGAAATATTCCGGGATGAATTTGTAAACGGCTGCTTTCCCAATACCCATCATGATACCGATTATGAAAATGAAAAAGGTAAAAATCCAAACATTAGCCTGAAAAAATATGTGAGTAATTCCTCTGGCAATTAATTGTTTTTTTGATACAGTATCTCCCACTTTGACATTGGGTGCTTGCCAAAAACTCTTTTTTGGAAAAACCAAAATATTTGGTTCAACCTCTAATAAACCTGCATTTGATTTATTCTTATAGTTATAAACTTTGTCATCTATCTGAATTGTGGATTCTGTCATAGCTGTAACGACACCTGCTTTTGAAGCCATGATCCCCTGACCGGGAGATTGAATTTCCATTCGCGGAATAACCACCAATGCAGTGGAAACAATAGTAGACCCCAGCACAGCATACATCACCAATCTTGCACCAAACCGATCAGACAACCAGCCGCCCACAGCTCGAATCACTCCGGAAGGAAGGCTGAAAATCGCTGCCATCATTCCGGCAGATGCTACTGACATGGTATAAACATTAACGTAATATGGAATGAGCCATTGAGCCAAGGCTACAAAACCGCCAAAAACAAGAAAATAATATAACCCGAATCTCCACACCCTCATTTGTTTTAATGGAGCCAATCTTTGAGATAATGTTTTAGTGGCGCTTCCCTCAACGATTTTTGTATAGGTAGAAATGTAAAATATGATTGCCATTACCAACAGAATAAGAGCATATATTTTTGGCATAATTCTCCAAGCTTCAATATTCGCTCCACCATCTGTTAAATATCTTAAAAGAACGGGTGCCCCCATGCTTGTAATGGCAGCACCTGCATTACCTGCTCCGAAGATCCCCAATGCTGTTCCCTGCTTTTCTTTAGAAAACCACACGGATGTATAAGCAATCCCCACGGCAAAAGACGCACCACTAATTCCGAATCCTAAGCTGGCGATAATAAATCCGGAAAATGAATTAGCAACGCTTAAAAAATAGGTGGCTGCTGCAGCAACAACCATCAATAATGTATAAACAATCCTTCCCCCGTATTTATCGGTTAAAATACCCACAGGCAAACGAACCAAAGAACCGGTTAATACCGGTATGCCGATGAGCCAACCAATTTGAACTTTATCCCATAGAAAAACACCATTATCAACTAAAAATGTGATCAATACACCATTCATCATCCATACCGCGAAATTCACGGTGAAGGCGATGGTGTTCATTGCCAGTACAATATTTGCTTTATGTTTATTATTACTCATAATGACCTCAATTGCTTAAAGAGCGATTTTTGGATCGTCGAATAGTCTTTCTATCCCAATACCATCTAACCATTTGGGGTTTACGCCATAAATACGGATTTGGCAATACAAGGATATGCACTAACCGTGTGTAAGGGAATAAAAGAATGATTGAGAATGCACCGATAATGTGCAGTTTTACCAAGATTGGCATTGAAGCGACATAGGACAAATCCGGGTTTAATTTAAATACGGACCATAGATAGGGAGAGAGGGACGCAGCAAACCAGCTGGAACCCCATCTATGGAAATAAGCAGTAAAAATCCCTGTGATAACCTGGAACGCAAGAATACCCAAAACAATCCAATCGGCATTGGATGTTACAAATCGTGCCCGTGCATTATTTTTTCGTCTGGAAACGATATTAATCAGGCCGACCAGTGTCAGAAGCCCAAAAATAAACATCGCTATTTCCATGATGTACAATCGAGCGGGAATGCTATTCCACCAAAGAATAGTTTCCGGAACCAAGAACCAAATAAAATGAGCTGTCAGTACAGATATAATGCCATAATGGAATGGAACCAATCCCCAAAAATGCTGCTTATTTTCTAAGAATTGTGAGGATAAACTTGAATAAGTGAAAGCCTTTGACCGGTAACGCTGAATGGTGACAATAAAAAAAGTAAATAATGTCACATAAGGATACAGCTCAAAGAAAAATGTATCGAGATAAGTTGTTAAGGTATTCATTAGGCATGAACCTCCTTGGAATAAGTTTGATGCAGCAATACATCATTGATAAATTGGATTAAATGTTTATACGGATTATCTGTGTCGCCAAAACCTTCGATTATTTTTCCCATAGCTGGTATAACATTTGATTTGATAAAGGCGTTTCGGTCTTCCTCATCCAAATAAGGCAGCATCGACAAAATATGTGTCAGATGGTCCGGTAGTTCGGATGTTTCCGGAATCTCAAATTCCCGAAGCATTTCACGGACATGAACCATAAACATTCCTCTTTCATAATTCTCGCCATGTAAATGCCAGCCTAAGTCCATGCACGTTGCGGGATTCAAATCAAAAGAGTGGGTGTATTCTTCTTGAAGTTTGGTCAATTTAGTTTGTTTAACATGGTTTTGAAATAAAGAGAGGTCATTAGGTTTTTCGTTTCCTAATTGGTTATTCAACTTCTCCATATTGGAATAAATGTCTGATTCCGGATAGGAAATAAGAGGGACCAAGTAGGTAAATATTGATGAATTCATCACAACCCTCTTTCCGGCGCATCTCTGAAGCCAAAACCAGTATGCTGTTTATGCTCTAAAGGATCTTTCATCATTTCGATAGCTTCTTCACGGTGTGCAGCTGGTATGACGAATCGATCTTCGAAAGTACACAAGGATGTGAGTTTATAGATTACATCTGCTTCCTCCGGTGAACAATCTGCTTCTAACAACGCCTTTTCAGCTTCAAACATATCAATGTCACCCACAGTTAAAGCCCGCCGATATGTCCGTACTGCGGACTGTTTCTTTAAGACGTACCGTAAATGACTTTCATTCCCTCCGCCGAACATTTTGGCAAGGTATTTAATGGGAACACGCGCTTTTTCAAAATCCGGAAAAAACTCTTCATTGATGTTTCGAACGGAATTCCCGTCCTGTGCAGACATCACCGGCAGCATGGGCGGCACATAGAAGAGCATGGGTAATGTACGATATTCAACGTGTGGTGGCAGGGCTATTCCCCACTCTTTCACAAATTTATAAACAGGTGATTCTTGGGCGGCTTGGATGGTGGAATCTGCAATTCCGTTCTTCTTAGCTTCACAAATAACAGTTGCATCAAACGGATCTAATATCATGTCCCGTTGTGCATCAACCAATTCATCGTCAGGTCGTTTGGCAGTTTCTTCAATTTTTTCTGCATCATAAAGGAGGACGCCCAGATACCGAATTCTTCCTACGCAGGAATGAAAACACGCCGGCGCTTGCCCGGTTTCAACCCGGGGAAAGCAGAGAATACATTTTTCAGATTTACCCGTATTCCAGTTGTAATATGTTTTTTTGTAAGGGCAGGCTGAAATGCAAGATCGCCATGCTCGACAGCGCGACTGATCAAGCAAAACGATACCATCTTCACCTCGCTTATATAGAGCTCCTGAAGGACACGACGCGACGCATGACGGATTAACGCAATGGTTGCAAATTCTGGGAAAATAGAACATCATGAGCCGTTCAATGGCAAACATTTGTTCACGTTGTTCTTCAGACAGACTATCCAGATTAATATCATTTTCAGCGTAGACCGGGGATCCGCCTAAATCATCATCCCAGTTTGGCCCTGCTTCAATATCCATTTCCTCACCGGTGACCATGGATATTGGTTTTGCTGTAGGCTGGTCATCCATTTCGGGAGAATCAAATAAATCTTTGTATTTATAGGTCCACGGTTCGTAATAATCATCCAGCGTAGGCATATTTGGATTGTGGAAAATATTGGTAATGGTTTTGGTCTTGCTCGTGGAACGCAGCTGGAGCTTTCCATTTTTCAATTCCCAACCGCCCTTGTATTTATCCTGATCTTCCCAACGAGTGGGGAATCCAGTCCCCGGTTTTGTTTCTACATTATTCCACCACATATACTCGGTACCTTTGCGGTCAGTCCAAATATTTTTACAGGCAATGCTGCACGTATGGCAACCGATACATTTATCCAAGTGAAACACCATTGAAATTTGACTTCTGATATCCATTTTATTTTATCCAATTAATTGCCGAATCATAGCTGGAAAACTCAGTCAGAGTCATCCTGTCAAAATCGGTTTTTATTAAATTAATTATTTTGTACATCTTGCAGTTTCCCATTTTACCAGTTCAAAATGGGCAGTTTACGTACCATAATAAAGGTATCACGGTTTGCACCGGTGGGACCCCAGTAATTAAAGTGAAAGGTAAATTGTCCATAGCCGCCCACCATGAGATTCGGCTTGAGGCGAGCCCGGGTAAGGCTATTATTCATCCCTGCACGCTTATTTCCGCGCATGGGTGATTTCGGAACGGATAATGTCCGTTCGGTGGCATGATAAATAATCACAATTCCCCTGGGAATTCGAACACTGACATTTGCCCGGGTTACTACCACACCATTGTCATTATAAATTTCTACCCAGTCATTATCTACGATACCCAACTCTTCTGCATCCTTATCATTTATCCAGAAGGGCTCCACACCACGGCTGAGGGTAGACATGCGATGATTATCCCCGTATGTAGAATGGATATGCCATTTCCCATGAGGCGTAAGATAATTGAATGTCTTAGCTGGGTATTCACTTTCACTCACCGCTAATTCAGAAAATTGCAATGGGGTTGGTTTCGGTTTATAGGTAGGTAAATTTTCACCAAACTGAATGTAACCGGGATGATCCAGGTAAAAATGCTGGCGTCCGGTAAGGGTCCGCCATGGGACTAACCGTTCTACATTGTAGGTAAACGGGGAATAGGCACGACCATTCTCCAATAACCCTGACCACATGGGTGTATTATGGAGCCGCCGAGGCTGTGAACACAAATCGTCGTAACTCATTCGGACACCACGGTTTTTTTCTGCCAGGTCAGCTAATACCAACCCGGTACGTTTTTCCATGTTTTTATAGGAGCGATAAGCCAACTCTCCATTGGTGACGGATGCTAATTGGAGTATGGTATTACAAACGTGTTTGGATTCCTTCAGCGATGGATATGTTTCCCCGTCCCAGGTCTCCGTAGGCCATTCAGTTTTCAATCGTTCATATTCATCTTTTACATCGTAGTGGGTTCCATGAGCACCCAGCCCATTTGCAGGTACATTTGGACCATAAGAAATATACCTTTTATGCAGGTTTTTATAATCTCGTTTGACAACTTTCATTCCGGGCATTGTTTTTCCCGGTACGGCATCCACTTCCCCGTTGATCCAATCCTTGATTTCCGTTTGAGCTATTTCCGCAGGCGTATCGTGAGCCAATGGCATGGAAACCACATCTTCAATAGGTTCTGGGAAATGTTTTTCCGATATTTTAGAAAATGTTTCTGCAATCGCTTGAAAAATATCCCAGTCACTTTTGGATTCCCATGCAGGTGGAACCGCTTCTGCTAGGGGGTGGATAAAACTATGCATATCGGTGGAATTCAAGTCTGCTTTTTCATACCAGGTTGCGGCGGGAAGTACAATGTCTGAGTAGAGAGCAGAAGTATCCATTCTGAAATTCAGGTCTACAACCAAATCCATTTTCCCCTGGGGGACTTTATCATGCCACACCACTTCTTTAGTGGAGCCTTCCGCAAATCGACTATCGGACACCTGATTCGTATGGGTGCCCAAATAATGGTCTAAAAAGAATTCATGCCCTTTGGCGCTTCCGCCAATAGCATTTCCACGCCAGACAAACCAAACACGAGGCCAGTTATCAGAATTATCGGGATCTTCAATTGAATATTTCATTTCCCGTTTTTTCAATTTATTGACAACATAATCAATAATACCTTTTTCATCTTCGGCGCCGTTGGCACGTGCTTCTGCTGCCAATTCCAATGGATTGGCTTCAAATTGGGGATAGAACGGCAGCCAGCCGTTTCGAACCGCTTTAATATTCACATCAATGGTATGCCCTTTGGCCAAACTATTTTCCGGCTGATCTCCCGGAACGGTGTGGTAATCGGTAAAAGATTTTTCATATCGCCATTGATCTGAGTGCACATAATGCCAACTCGGAGCGTTTTGGAGACGGGAAGGACCAAACCAATCCTTCGCTAGGGCAATAGATGCCCAAGATTCACCGGGGGCTAATTTTTCCTGCCCAACATAATGAGCCAATCCACCGCCGTTTTTCCCGATACATCCTGTAAACATAAGTGCATGGATCGCTGCACGATACATAAGGTTGGCATGGTACCAATGATTGATTCCGGCTCCGATGATGACTGTACATTTTCCACCGGTCTTTTCCGCAGTATTCGCCCACTCTCTTGCAAATCGAATTAATGTGTCCGGAGAAATTCCAGTATATTTTTCAGCCCAAGCTGGTGTGTAATTCGCATTATCTTCGTAAGAATCCGAATAACCTTCCAAACCACGGCCTACGCCATATTGTGCCATTAGCAAATCGTATACTGTGGCAACCGCCACTTTACCTGTACTGGTTTCGATGAATTTAACCGGTACTTGCCTTGTAATAGTTTCTCCTTCACAAAAATCATCTAATTCTACCGAAAATATATCGTCCGAATCGTTTAAAAAAGTTAGCTTTGGATTAATTTTTGAACCGTCAACCGCATCTTCCAACTTTAGATTCCATTTTCCCGTATCTTCGTTTGCCCATCGATGACCTACGGAGCCCAAAGGAATTTTTGTCTTATTCTCTATCTCATCCCACATAAGGAATTTCCAATCACCGTTCTCAATATCCTTATAATTGGAGAGTCTGTTGGCTCGGAGCAATTGTCCCGCTTTATAAGAGCCTTTTTTTCTGGTCAATTCCACCAAGAAAGGTGAATCGGTATATTGTTTTGAATAATCGAGAAATGATTTTGACTGCTTTTCGTGGTGAAATTCTTTAAGGATCACATGATTAACTGCCATCCACCAGGCACCATCCTGTCCGGCGTTGATGGAAACCCATTCATCTGCATATTTGGACACTTGAGAAAAATCAGGCGCAAAAACAACCATCTTGGACCCATTGTGGCGTGCTTCAGCGGCAAAATGCACATCGGGTGTCCGGGTCATATTCAGATTGGAACCCATCACCGCCAGCATCTTGGCATTATACCAATCTGCTGATTCTTGAACGTCAGTCTGTTCACCCCACGTTTCTGGTGAAGCGCTTGGCAAATCACAATACCAATCATAAAAAGACAACGATACACCGCCAATGAGCTGCATAAGACGAGCGCCGGATGCATAGCTAATCATAGACATAGCCGGTATGGGAGAAAATCCGGCAATTCGGTCAGGTCCATGTTCTTTAATGGTATGGGCCATGGATGCAGCAATTATTTCACGAACCGTATCCCAATTGGCTCTGCGGAAACCGCCTTTGCCACGGGCATGCTGCCACCGCTTGCGTTTTTTCGGATCGTTTACCATGGATTGCCATGCTTCTACCGGATCTTCAAATTCTAACTTGGCTTCTTCCCATAAATCCAGCAGTACACCGCGAATAGTTGGATATTTTACTCTCAATGGACTGTACAAATACCAAGAAAAGGAAATTCCACGCTGGCATCCGCGAGGTTCATAAGGCGGAATGCCATGCTCAAGTTTTGGATAATCAAGCCCCTGCATTTCCCAGGTAACAATTCCATCCTTTACATGGATTTGCCATGTACAGCTGCCAGTACAATTAACACCGTGGGTACTGCGAACGACTTTATCGTATTGCCAGCGATTCCGGTAAAATTCTTCCCAGCTCCGATTTTTAGGTGAAACGTCATCCTGAATCCAGGATAATTTTTTATTACTCATTATAATTCTCCTCTAACCATCGGTTTACGAACGGCCTTTAAGCGACCTCCCCAAGCCAAGTCAAACAAAACCAGGAAGAGGGCTAAACCGATAAATCCAAATATCATGAAATTAAAATTGTGAACGTCGCTTACCTTTTCATTCCCCTCTGCTTTATTTTTTAGGAATGCCACAAGGGGCAAAACTTCATCCTCATCAATGGGATGTTTTTTATAAATGGGGGACATGGTAACGGAAGCCGGGTTGGCTAACCACGCCGCTAAAGCTGTTTTGCCGCCCAACCGTCCGTAAGCTTCTGTTAAGTCAGGTCCCAAATGTCCGCCGCCGAGGAAACCCTCCCCTGCTGCCACGTGACAACTGATACAAGAAGGGCCGTTGTTTTTTAGGCGAGTTGTTCCCAGGTATAGTGTGCGTCCAAGTTGATAATCTTCGTCGGTCAGGGGGCGGTCTGCAAGCATGGAACCGGCGAAACGGGATTTCTCTTTTTGAGATTCGTCTTTTATAAATTTCAGCAATGCCCGAGCCATAGCAGGATTCATATTAGCTATTGTTGGCATCACCACGCCGCGGGCTTCTTTTAACAATTTCGATGCATAAGCATCACCACTATTAATTGTCCCTTGGGGATTTTGAATAAATTTTTCCAACCATGCCTTGTCTTTTCGATCTAAAACATTTTTCAGATCAGGACCAGTGAGCCTGCCTCCGCCAATGGTGTGACAACTAACGCAGTTGGTTGCAAAATATTCTTCCGGATCACTCTGACTAAATAGATTTCCATGGAATAATAAAATCATGACGATTATAATAATTACTTCTATCCTATTTTTTTTCATCATATTAATTGCTCTTCACTTTATTATGATTGAGGGCTATATAATTAATTTTTGATTGAAGTTCCTCACTAAACTGATTGATATCTTTTTGCTCAAAAATATTAACAATGGTATTTTTAGCAGCTACCCAATCGTTATGGATAGGGCAAGGGACTTCATCAGAACAGTGAGGGAATCCCACTACGCATCCATCTAAAAAATGATCCCCGTCAATAATTTTAACGATCGTTTCTAATGTTATTTTTCCTGCTTCTTTGTTAACAATAAAACCACCATTTATTCCTTTATGAGACAACACTAAATTATGCTTTACAAGTATTTGTAGGACTTTTCCTAAAAAGTGATTTGGGATACCCAACGCTTTTGCAATGTCCCGCTGAAAGACAGGTTCATCAATGGGTTGTATAGCCAGAAACATGATTGCTTGTATGGCATATTGCGACGATTTTGATAAAAAATTTGTCATAAATTTGTA
>CAYXMX010000040.1:0-16190 GCA_964466265.1 uncultured bacterium
TACTGAAACGTTAATTTAAACGTGTGCCATTATCTATCAGAACTGGGCCACGCCCCAGGCAAACATCACTCCCACAAAGGTGAGCATGAGGGGCCATCCAGTATTCACAAAACGTCGGGCATCCGGGTTCTCAAATACATGAACCTGAAATTGGTGTGTGGTGGCTGCGCCCCGTTTATCGATGGCGGTTATAATGATATCGTGGGGGCCCACCTGGTTATTCCGTGGGCGCCATTTAAATAATCCCGTTTTTTTATTGAAAGACGAATATTTTGGTAATCGAACAGACCGGAAGGCAACTTTATCTCCATTCAGATCCTCAGCCACCACCCGGTAACGATATTCATACCCGGTTAACCCAACGGGTTTTGGAGAAGAAATGATGGATGGTGGAATATTCACAAAGATTTTTCCTTTTTGGGTATCTTCATGGTATCCATCAGAAATTTTAATTTCAAATTCATGTTGATTGATTTGTGACGATTTGGGAATCCACACAATTTTACCCCTATTGGACATTTGCATTCCCTGGGGCCCTTTCACCAGTTCATAATGGAGATCAGCATCCTGGTTCTTGTCTTCCACCTGAACCTGATATTTATATAATTCTCCAGCCAGGGCCGCCTTCGGTGGTTGAGAAATAATAATGGCCGGGTGGTTGACATATAATTCAAAAGACTGTTCATCTTTCGTATAACCATCTGAAACAACCAGCTGGACAGAGAAATTGTCGTATTGATTTTTGCCAGGTGTCCAGTGGATCGTTCCAGTAAATTCATCAACTTCCATTCCATCTGGAAATTCTTCTAATGTATATCTGACCGTGCTCAATCGTTCCACGATCACTTTGGGTGGTTTGCCTTTTGACCCTTGAAAAAATTCCCAGAGAACATCTTTAATATTCACGATCCGGTTATCTTTCTCTTCTATCACAAAGACCAATCGATTGTCTTCCCAGAACACAGAATGAACATATCGCTTTAAATTAAGTCGGCTGAATTCTTCCGATTCCAATTTTCCCTGATTAGTAAGATAAACGACTTCTGCTGCATTCCAATCACCGATGTAGCGGTCCACGTTCTCCCGGTATATATCATCGGCAATATTGACAGAATAAATATGCGCTTTATGGGCATCATTTAAAATTACGATGTGTTCAAATGGGAGGAGGATTCCTTTATTCAAATCTGTGGTCATTATTTTATACTGATATTTTTCTCCCACTGTGGCTTTCATCACCGGAATAGACACTATCTTTATGGGGGCATTGATGAAAAAATCAGATTCAATCATTCGGACATCATGGCCATCATCGACTTCCAGTTTCAGATGTCCGAAGTCCATTTCTTCCCGGCTGGGTTCCCAGCGGAGACGGCCCGTAAAGGGATCCATTCGCATGCCCTCCGGCATCTCCAAAGCTGTATACGTTAACACATCGTTCACATTGGGATCGGTAACCTCTAATTGGAAATCCCATACATACCCCAAGGTCACCTTATTCATGGAAGGGGGTGCCCGTTCAATCACCGGTGGATGATTAACAAATAGAAAGACTTCCTGTGTATCGGCTGCTACACCATGGTTGACCATAATAGCAAAATTCTGGGTATCAATCTGAGCCGTTGAAGGTGTCCATTCCACCAATCCCGATTCAGTGATAGTCATACCTTCCGGGTGGTGAAGCAAGGTGTATTTCAGTACCTGATCCAGGTCCGGCCGCCAAACAGAAACCTGATATTTAAACAATTCATTTACTCGTATGATAGAGTCCGGCTCAGAAAGTATTTTAACTCCGGCACGTGCAAATAGTCTAAATTCCTGCACCGCACGGTCAAACCCATCAGAGGCAACCAAACGCACATCATAAATATTGACATGACTGCTGTCGGTTTGCCAGTACAGTGCTCCGATAGAGTCCATTTCCATTCCCTCCGGCGCTGTTTCCAGAAGATATTGCAACCGGGCATCTGAATTGTGATCTTTTACGATGGGTTGATAAGTAAAAAGAGACTTGGCAACAAATTCCGTTTCTATCGGTTCGGATATAAATGCAGGTGGATCATTGACATAAATCCATAACCGTTCATCATATCCTTCTAAATGTGGAACCACTTTATAGGTCAGCAACGAATCTGCTTCCATGGATTCCAGTTCAACTGCTTCTCCTGTTTTCATTTCAACATGGTAAGCCAATTTATAGGCTCCCAATTGTTCCCCATTGGGAACCCATTGGATGGATCGTGTCTCATAATGGAAAAACATTCCTTTTGGGGGAGGTTGTAGCCAACGAAAACTGTAGAACTGTCGAGCTTCATCTTCAGGAATGGAATAAACAAATAGTTGATCCACCGGCAACACATGTCTGGGGAGAATGCCGGAGGGCAGCGGTTGACCAATGGATTTGATAGGTTCAATTCCCGTTTTTCCTAAATCCAGACCGACAATTTCAGGAAATAGTTTTATTAAATCCACCGGTTCAACTAAACTATCAGGAAAGATTGGCCTTTCAACGGGTGGGGGTAGACCCAGGTCTGTCAGAAACACAGAAATGGATTCTCCATCCCATCCAGCAGCGATAGAATGACCAGAGTAGATTCCCTTGGACATAATTGGCAATGCCGAAAAAACCTGAACGTCCAAAGAATCTGATGTGAGGGTAAAGTAGTTTTCACTTTTTTCAATGGGATTTTCAGCGCCAAAAGAAATGGTCATCAAATTCATTTCGCCTGATACTAATAATAAATCACTGAATCCATCGTGATCAAAATCTGCCACCTGCATATCAGAAAGGGGGCCACCATCATTTTTAATCTGGTCTATCGCCAGGCCGGCTTCGGATAAAGTTAAAGCAACCAAGTGTCCGCTTTGGAATGGAACAATTATATCGAGAAAACCATCCGCATCCCAGTCGGTCAAAGCAAGGGATCTCTGAATAAATCCATTCATTCCCGGAATCGTTGCATTAAAAGCTTCCCCCTCTGTAAAACGATCTCCCATATTGATGAAAGGTTGTGCTTTCATTACTTTTCCCTCAGGGCTGAAACAAATAATATCATCAAACCCGTCATGGTTAAAATCCACGACACCCCCATAAACAAACCCAGAACCGAAACGCATGGTTTCTGGCTCTAGTCGGGAGGAAATAAATAATTCGCCTGATTCGTCCACATCCACAATTGCCATCCCACGCACAGGGCTTCCTAAAGAAACAAGTAATTCTTGATCGTCATCATTGTCCCGATCCATTAAAACAAAATTATGACACCGAAGAAATGGCTTCCCTTCAGCCAAATTAAGTGATCCGGCAGGTGTTTCACTGAAACCATTTTCTTCCCAGGGGTAATAAAAAACAATGGGGTGTAAAATATTTTCTTCATTTTCATCCGTTAGATTCATAATGGTAATTAGTTCCGGAGATCCGTTACCGTCTAAATCACCAACTTTCACCCCAACAAAATTTCCAAGAATACCATCCGGAGCAGCCAACTCCCAGTTTAATTGCTGATAGCCATCACCATCAATTTCATAATAGCGAATCATGGACACCGTTCGTCCCTCTTTTCGTCCTGACTCTATAGATGCAAATTCGACCAATCCATCGTTGTCCAGGTCAAATGATCCTTCCATATGGATAATTTGAAGATCTGTTCCAAAAAGGAAACTTATCATCAATAACCACAGTATTTTTTTCCGCCTCATGGTTTCTCAATTCCAGAAGAATCCATCAGGAAAGGATTAACTCCCATATATTCCAAAGCATTTAATTTTAATTCCTGTATTTTATCGGATATGTTTTCTTCACTCTGCATCTCTGAATTTATGGTATACGGCTGAAAATTGCCGGAGAATATAATGATGGTTGTGATTTGTTTATGGCCTGAACTGTCAACAGATACGATTCCCTTCATATTCCATAATTCAACTTCTGAAGAAATGATAGTTAAACGATGTCTGCCTTTCTCCGGAGGCGTGATAATACTAAAACTGGAGAATTTCTTTAATTTGTTCTCATCTTCTGGGTCAAATATTGAAATTCCCCTTTCCGCTTCTCCTAATCGGAACGAGGTAGAAAAACCTGTAAAGTGATAGATAGGATAATTGGCCAAGTCGGTCCGCCAATCTGCTGGTGTTAACAGCTGGTCGACCGTTTCCCCGGTTGATTCCAAATTTATATCAATCTCATTGTCAAAGAGATCGTGAACAATGGTTAATGCTGTTGGGTTCTCCACGCTGTCTTTGTAGGATGAATAGGAAAACTCAACATATTTATCATTTGTAATTTTTCCGATATTAGCAAAAATGGTGTGGGATAAATAAGAATGGTTGGGGATTTTTTGTTCATCAACCATCACCTGAAAGGGTGGTGTTCCGTCAAAAATAAACCGTTCACTTCCTGCGGTCTTACCAGGCGTTTGAACAGACACCATATATGGCTCAAACGGGGGTGGGACATATATGACGAGAGGTTTTGTTGTATCCACAACCATAATGGAGAAATTTTGTTCGGTTGTCTTAAGCACCGGAATCAATCGATGGCTGTCTCCGTAATGATCATTTTCAGAAATCAATTTATTTTTCACTCGTTCTTCTGCAATAAATTTAATATTATGAACACCAATCTGGTCCAGGTGCGGAATCCAGGTAATATATCCGGACGCAGGGTTAAAAAGCGCCCCATCAGGAGGTTGGTTTAACCAACGAAAGCTATAGAATCCACTTCCGGTATCTGATGTGGCCTGGTAGTACAACGTATCCCCAAGCAGGAGTGTATCATCTGCGACCGTTTCAATCGAGTCTGTCTCTATCTCATCCGCAATAGATTGGCTCACTAGCCCGGACTCTACCCGGGATAACAAGAGTTTGTTAATAGATTCGGTACTGGTTGTATCCTGGACAGAAAAAATCATTTGTCCATTAAAATTACTCATCCTTAGGGTCAGGATGCTATCAACAAAAGAAAGCGTATATGCCTTACCATCAGCAAAAGGCAATTGTAGTTCTTCTGAAAGATCTCCATCTAAATCCGTTTTTGCAACAGAAGCTCCCAGCAAAAGCGTCGACCCTGCTAATGGAAATGATCCACTAGCTACGATGACGGGCGGAGTATTTAAACGATATAACACTACTTTCAGCTTTTCTTCTTCCGGAGAATATACAGCCAGGTGGGATTGTCCCTGAATTTTCATAAAACTTACAAATAGATTCCCTAATCCATTGTGGAGGCTGGGGGGTAAAATTATATTAAAAGGAATGAGCGGAGTTTCATCGGAAAAATTCAGTAGAACAACCTTCCTGACTGGACTTCCGACAGAAACAGCCAGCAAGTCAGCTTCCGGATTCATATCTCCGCCGGTTGGATGAACCCATCCCCCGTCCAGATGAATCCCTTCAGGTAAAAAGTCCGATTGATTCCAGGAAAACATTTTAACCCATTCGCCAGAATGGACTCCGGGAAAATAATCAGCCAAGATAACGAGTTCACTCTTTCCATCTTTATTCAAGTCATTAATAAACGCTTCTTGGATGGTAAAATCTTCAGGTGCGAGTTCCCAAAGTAAATGATGTTGACCTCGTAGATCCATTTCGACATACCGAAGATTATTTTCGGAGAACAATAGTATTTCACTCATACCATCTTGATCTAGATCATAGGTTCCCTTAACAAACAAGTGCGATGAATAGAGAGCCATATGGAGAAAAACAGTATAAACTATTCCCCATTTCAGCTTGTTATTTCTACGATTAATCCTTACCTCGAATATGTTTTAATTAACCTACGAAGAATATTAACTACATCAAAATGCAGTACAAGCAATATTCCTCCACTTTTGCTGAAGAGGAATATAGACTTTTGCCGTCGAAAAATACAAGGAAAAGGCCCTGTTTTACATATAGAATTGACTAAATTCGCTCCAATATTTTATTTCCAAAATTACAGAGTTGAAGCATAAATTGAATCATGCAATGCAATCCAACACCGGGAATTGAATGATTAAGAAGAGCATACTTATTTTTCATTTGATCCCGTTAATACTTTTTGCCCAGAGCGATTTATACCCAATACAGGATTATTATGGCGGTGGAATCGGTTACAGCCCCACATACCTATCTTTGGACTCCATTCCGGGTTCTTCCCTCATGACAAAAATGGGCTTAAATACTAATAATTTTAACAGCCCCTTTATCATTCATGGCGGAGAGGGATTTACCCAAATATCCGGAAAATGGCGGTTGGGCGGGTATGCCGGTATCGGGTCTTCCCGTATCAGCAATATTATGGATATTTATTTGTACAAGGAAATGAATGATTCTCTAGGCGTTCAGACTGAAAGCGATAGCGTAGGACCTGTGATTTCCCAATCAACCGTGACAGCCAAATTTTCATTTACCCTCGGTGCTGTTTTGTTGGAATATGTTGTACCCGTTTTCCGGGATCTTGAGATTTCCGGCGGCGCCATGTTGGGAATCGGCCGGGTGAACGTAAGCATTGACCAATATACTGGAGAAGCTCAGTGGAATGATCTTTATTCCAATTTGTATGGCACCGTTCAAGATGGTAATGTTTATTATGAAATACCAAAAGATACCAGTTTTACATCAGAGGACTATCTTAAGGAGTTAACTCCAGTTAAAAAAAGCGGCGGATTGACTGATTTGAGCGGTACTTTTTTTAATTTTCAACCTTATGTTGCGATTAAATGGCAAATTATGGACCGTGTGGGGCTACGGATGAGCGTTGGTTTTAATCAGGGGACTATCGGCGCTGGTAAGTGGAAATTAAATGATCGTAAACAAATCGCAGATTCTCCTAAGGCAACTTTACAGGGATTGGCTATTCGAACCATGGTCTACTTTGGTTTATAGTTCCTAATATTATTTTCACATTCGATTAAACACATGAAAAAAATTATCTTTAAAAGAACACCGCTAATTCTTACAATTGTAATGGTGGCAATTCTCTCCATCATACCATTATCACAATTACTGTATTCAAAAAATCCTTATAATGCTATTGAGAAGAAATTCCGAATTCTCAATCAAATCCTTTATTATATCAACCAGCTTTATTTTGAAGATGTTGATATGGATCAATTAATGGAGGGAGCTTTTCATGGCATTTTTGAAGAGCTGGATCCCCATTCTGTATATATCCCCGCCAAACAACAGGAAGAAATTGATGAATTATTTCGCGGTTCTTTCCAGGGAATTGGTATTGAGTTCGATATTCTAAATGGATATATCACCGTCATTTCCCCCGTGGCAGATAGTCCTTCTGAGAGAGCAGGGCTTATGCCCGGAGATCAAATCACGGCCATTAATGGTGAAGATGCTTATGAAATCACTAAGAAAGATGTTTTTAAAAAACTCCGAGGCCCAAAGGGAACTCCAGTAGACATTACAATACAAAGAATGAGTGGAGATCATTTTGATGTGACCATTATTCGGGACGATATTCCCATTTACAGCGTCAGGGCAGGTCTGATGCTGGATGACGAAACGGGGTACATCTGGTTGACCCGGTTTTCTGCCACAACGGATCAGGAAGTCCGTACCATTTTAAACCAGTTAGAAGCCCAAGGAATGAAAAGACTGATTTTTGATTTACGGAATAACAGTGGCGGATTTTTGGATCAGGCGGCAGCAATCAGTAATTTATTTATTGCCCGAAGAGATACGTTGGTGTTTACTAAAGGGAAAAGCTCCTCAGTGGAACAAGTGTTTATTTCAGATCCCAAAAAGGGCCGAGAGGATTTTCCATTAATTATTTTAATCAATCGCGGATCAGCCAGTGCCAGTGAAATTGTCGCTGGTGCTGTTCAGGATTTGGACAGGGGTCTGGTCGTTGGGGAGACCAGTTTCGGCAAAGGATTGGTTCAGCGTCAATTACCCCTAAATGATGGGTCAGCTATCCGAGTAACCATTGCCCGATACTTTACTCCCAGCGGACGATTAATTCAACGACCATATAAAAACGGGAACGCTAAAGATTATTACAAAGAATTGTATCTGGAAAATCGCGAATCTATTTTAGACTCATTAAAAGAACTTAGACCAAAATACAAAACAAGGACAGGGCGTGTGGTTTATGGTGGTGGCGGAATTACGCCGGATGTTTACATTCGTTGGGATCTTGATCTACAGAAAAACACACAACAATTATTGTCAAGTACTAAACGGCCATTTTTCAATTGGGGTTCTAATTATGCGGCTGTCCACGGGGACGAATTTAATACCTATGAAAATTTCCGGGATCATTGGGAGCTGGATGCGCAAGATTTTCAAAGTTTTATTGAATATATTTCAATGGAAGAGTTAGAATACACCTCGGAAGAATTAGAAAAAGATAAGGCGTATATAGTGAATATGCTGAAATCTGAAATCGCAGGTGCTCATTGGGGAAAAGATGAAGCCATTGGCATTCGCTTAACCTATGATAATCAAGTGGCCCAGGCTTTTGATTATTTTAATCAAGCGGCTGGATTCATAAATTATTCTCAGTAAATTTACGCACGGGATTTATTGACATTCCAAATGGGAATTGATAAGTTTGGCGTCGATTTTCCGAGTTTAACTTTAAATAATGAACGAACGGAGGACTAGATGCTAGTCGAATATTTCGTAAATGGTGGACCATTTATGTGGCCAATATTAGTGTCATTGGTTTTTGGTCTTGCTTTTGCAGGTGAACGCTTTTATACATTGATTATGTCATCAATCAATGCACAGAAGTTTTTTGAAGATGTACATAATACAATGGATAATGAGGGAATTGATGCTTCTCTGGAGCTTTGTGAAAAAACAAATGGTCCGGTTGCTGAAATCTTTCATGCAGGGCTTTCTCGATTAAACAGAGGGTTAGAAGAAGTGGAAAAAGCCATTCAAAATTCAGGTTCATTGGAAATGTCTTTTCTAGAAAAGAATATGATTTGGTTAAATGCAGTGATTACCATAGCACCTATGCTTGGATTTACAGGAACGGTTGCCGGTATGATTTCAGCTTTTGATGCCATTGCAGCAGCAGATGATATTTCACCCGCCGTGGTTGCCGGTGGCATTTCACAAGCACTTTTAACCACTGCTTTTGGTTTAATTGTTGCAATGATTATTCAGATTTTTCAAAATATTTTTGTTTCCAGAATTGATAAACTTGTATTAGAGATGGAAGAACACTCTATTCAGTTAATCGACCATCTTTACGAGTTGGAATTAACAAAGAAATAAATTAACCCATGAGAAAAAAACGTCGCTTCAAAGGTGGGGAAATTCCCACATCCTCTATGGCAGATATTGCTTTTCTTTTGCTCATATTCTTTTTGGTAACTACAACCATCGATATGGATAAAGGACTTGGAATTGTACTTCCGGCAGAAGGTAAGGAGATAGAAATTAAAAAAGATAATATTCTCAATTGTCTTATTAATTCTAAAGGAGATGTCCTCTTGGGTGGCGATCCGGTAAAAACGAAAGATATTAGTAAAGAAATTCGTCGAAGAATCGCCAAAAATAATAAACTGATTATTTCAGTAAAATCACATGAAAAAACAAAATACAGTGATTACATTGCAGTGATTGATCAGCTGAAAATGGCTGATGCAAAAAGAATTTCAATTGCGGAAACAAACTAATGAAGGTTAAGCGAAAAACTGAACTTTCAAACGATATACCAACGGCTTCTATGCCGGACATTATTTTTATGTTGTTAATCTTTTTTATGGTGACGACTGTCCTCCGTGAATATGATGGCCTCCCAGTAGAACTTCCCCGAGCAAAACGGATAGAAAAACTAAAATCCAAACGTCATACTGCTCATATTTGGGTGGATAAAAAAGGATTGGTATCTGTTCAGGATAAATTACATAATGTTGAAAATATACGTCATGTGATGTACGACATCCGTGCAGCTGATCCGTTGTTAACTGTTTCGTTAAAAGCAGATAAATCAGCAAAAATGGGATTAATTTCTAATATTCATAATGAACTTCGAAAAGCGGATGCCTTAAAACTGAATTATTCAACCAAAACGGCTGTGAATTGATGTTATGAATCATTATATGCCACAATTGAAATTCAACTATAGTGTGACGGTAAGAACCATGGGGCTCGTAGGTATATTATTGATTACTTTCGGCTTCCTGTTCATTCCTAGAAGTTTTACGACAGTCATTCTGGAAGAAGCTGACCAAATTATTATTGAACAAATCGATATTCCACAAACACAGCAATTCGATTTGCCGCCCCCGCCGGCACGGCCGTCTGTTCCGATTGAATCAGAGTCCGAAGATATTGCTGATGATTTGACCATTGAAGAAACGGATCTGGAAAGTTTTGAAGTTTGGGATGCCCCACCGCCGCCGCCAGATGGCCCACAGGTGAAATTTATTCCTTACGACGATCCTCCAAAACCGTTATCGCCCATTCGTCCAAAGTATCCTGAGATTGCTCAGGAAGCAGGAATTGAAGGAACTGTAATCGTTCAAGTGTTTGTAGACAAAAAAGGGCGTGTAAAAGAAACTTCTATTTTAAAAGGAATCCCAAACACAGGCTTGGATGAAGCGGCCATTGAAGCCATTCGAAAAACACGGTTTAAACCGGCAAAACAGCGGGAAAGAGCTGTGGGTGTTTGGATATCAATCCCAGTCAACTTCAAGCTAAAATAAAAAAAAGCCCTTCCATTTTAGAAAGGCTTTTTTTATACATTTTTTCTTACTAAAAAGTTGCTTTAATATATTCTCTGTTCAGGCGCGCTATGTGGGTAATTGAAATTTCCTTTGGGCATTCAACTTCGCAAGCGCCCGTGTTAGTACAACTTCCAAATTTTTCTTCATCCATTTGGGCAACCATATTGATTACTCTGTGAGTTCTTTCTATTTGTCCCTGTTGTAATAAAGCTAATTGTGAAACTTTTGCAGCCACAAATAACATAGCAGATGAATTCTTGCAGGTGGCAACGCAGGCACCGCATCCAATACACGCAGCCGCATCAAATGCTTCATCTGCATTGCTTTTTGGAATTGGAGTTGCATTGGCTTCTGCTGCTGCCCCCGTATTGACAGAAATATATCCTCCGGACATCATAATTCTATCAAGGGAAGTTCTGTCAACTACTAAATCTTTAATCACTTCAAACGGACCGCCTCGCCAAGGCTCCAAGACAATGGTTTCACCATCTTTAAAACTCCGCATATGAACCTGACAAGCGGTAACACCCCGCAGTGGCCCGTGGGCTCTGCCATTGATAAAAATACCGCAGGTTCCACAAATACCTTCCCTGCAATCATGGTCAAATGCTATAGTATCGGCCCCCTGCTTAACTAAATTATTATTCAGCAAATCCATAGCTTCAAATAATGACATATCTTCTGAAATATTATCCATGGGATATTCAATGAAATTCCCATTTTGACTTTTTGATTTTTGTCTCCACACTTTAAATACTATTTTCATTACTTGTAACTCCGTGTGGTGAGTTTCACATTTTCAAATTCCAGCGCTTCTTTATGCATTATCGGCTGTTCATTTTCTCCTTTATGTTCCCACGCTGCCACAAAAGCAAATTCATCATCATTACGTAATGCTTCATTTTCTTCAGTTTGATATTCTTCTCGGAAATGTCCTCCACAGGATTCTTCTCGCATTAATGCATCCCTTGCCATTAATGCGCCCAATTCGAGAAAATCTGATACTCGACCAGCTTTCTCTAACTCTTGGTTTATTTCGTTAGCCGGACATGTAATTTTTACATCCTCCCAGAATTCCTGTTTGATTTTTGGAATTTCTTTGATGGCTTTTTCCAAACCTGTTTTATTCCGGGACATGCCTACATATTCCCACATTATTTTTCCAAGTTCTTTATGGAAATCATCAACGGTGCGGGAACCATTATTATTAATAAAATGATCTATTTTTTCTAAAACAAATTTTTCAGTTGTAACAAAATTTTCATGGGTTATATCAATTGTTTCCAACTCGGTCGTTGTCAAATAATCTCCTATAGTATAAGGGATAACAAAATAGCCATCTGCCAGGGTCTGCATCAGGGCGCTTGCCCCCAGTCGATTTGCGCCATGATCTGAAAAATTCGCTTCTCCAAGTACGTGAAGCCCGGGAATCGTACTCATTAAATTGTAATCTACCCATAGTCCGCCCATAGTATAATGAGCAGCTGGGTAAATTTTCATAGGAGTCTGATAAGGGTTCTCCCCTGTAATTTGTTGGTACATATCAAATAGATTTCCGTACTTGGCTGATACTTGATCTTTCCCAAGGCGACCAATGGCTTCTTCAAAATCAAGATAAACAGCCAGTCCTGTCGCTCCTGCACTATGACCTTTATCGCACATTTCCTTTGCCCGCCGTGAGGCCACATCTCTCGGTACAAGATTTCCAAAAGACGGATACATCCGTTCCAGATAGTAATCTCTTTCTTCTTCTGGAATATCTTCTGCTTTTCGTTGATCGCCTTTTTTCTTCGGTACCCACACTCGGCCGTCATTTCGTAGGCTTTCGCTCATGAGTGTTAATTTTGACTGGTGATCGCTTGATACAGGAATACATGTCGGGTGAATTTGGGTGAAAGATGGATTAGCAAATAATGCTCCTTTTTTATGAGCCCTCCAAACAGCCGATGCATTGCAATACATGGCATTTGTAGATAAATAATATGCGTTTCCATACCCGCCAGTTGCTAATATGACCGCATCGGCTAAATGTGAACGAATTTCTCCGCTAATTAAATTTCTTGTGACAATCCCCCTCGCTTTTCCATGAATAACAACCAGGTCCAGCATTTCATGGCGAGGATGGAATTTCACCTTTCCAAGACCCATTTGTCGTACCAAGGCGGAATACGCTCCCAACAGCAATTGTTGCCCCGTTTGTCCCCGAGCATAAAATGTTCTGGAGACCTGTGCTCCACCAAAACTACGATTATCCAGCAGTCCACCGTATTCTCTGGCAAAAGGGACGCCTTGGGCCACACATTGATCGATAATATTATTGCTGATTTCTGCGAGTCGATATACATTGGCTTCCCGCGAACGATAATCACCCCCCTTTATCGTGTCATAAAATAATCGAAATATACTATCTCCATCATTGGGGTAATTCTTAGCTGCATTAATTCCCCCCTGAGCTGAAATACTATGAGCCCTTCTGGGCGATTCATGGTAAGAAAATGTTTCAACATTATAGCCCAACTCTGCCAAAGATGCAGCCGCAGACGCTCCGGCTAACCCGGTACCGACAACAATAATGTTATATTTCCGTTTATTGGATGGATTAACTAATTTTAAATCGAATTTATGTTTTGTCCATTTCTCTACAAGGGGACCACTTGGTACTTTACTGTTCAACATCATTTAACCCCCAAAACGCCAAAATAGATAGCGATCCAAAAAAATCCTGCAGGAATAATCAGCCAAAAAAATATCGCAACTTTTTCAATGAGTCCGCTGTATTTATTGTAACGAATTCCAAATGTTTGAAAAGCAGATTGAAACCCGTGTTTTAAATGAAAGCCCAAAAGAATCATCGCTACACTATATAAAATAGTGACGAGAGGATTACCAAAACCCACCAAATCTCCTGTAACGATTTTATAAAAATTCCCCGTTTCATGTTCCACTTGAAAATGATACCAGAACGTTGATAAATGGGTTATGAGAAAAATAAATAAAATACTACCGGTAACTCCCATATTCCTTGAAAATAAGGTCGAATTTTCGGACGTTTTATTAACAGCATATTTTCCTGAGCTAGATTTTCGATTTTCCAAAGACAGTTTTAACGCAAAAAATATATGATTCAGAAAAATTATGACTAGTAACACTTCAATAAAACGTACCAATGGTTTAAAGCTAGATAATCCTTCGACATAAGCATTAAATGTTTCAGCTCCCACAAAAAGCATCATATTTCCAACAAAATGAACTATAAGATATATACAAAGCAACAATCCTGTCGTTGCCATGAGAATTTTTTTCCCAACAGATGTGCAAAAAATAGATTTTAATAAAGTCATATTAACGATCGTGAATCATGTCCAATGGTGAAGATAAAATTAAGTATTTTAATTTATATTCTGAAGTGTTATTAAATATGTCCTGACAATAATCCACCCAAATGACTCCCATATAATAAAAGGGCAGTCGCAATCGTCCCGGTAACCAGATACCATATCGGTGGATGAGAACTCGGGATGAGCCGGAAATACCTCCAAATGTATAATCCGATAAATATGGAACTGGCAATTATCTGGACCGATCCATGGGTTTCCATAATTTGAAACGGTTCAGACATATGACCATAAATAGTATCAGCAATAAAACCAGTCACGATGGCAAAACCGGCCGCCACGATCCCTGAGACCAATGCATGCCAACTTGTAATAAAAAAATCTCTCTTTTAAAAAGCCGACCTATCCAATCAAATACAACGCTCATTGCAAACAATGCAATGGGGAAATGAATGATTTGTCTGTGCGGGTTTTCAAGGTTTTCCATGGAATGTTCGATCCATAATAAAGTCCCTGATTGTCATGTTTGTTTTAGCATACTGGTGTTGACGCTGTTGTGTAAAAGGTCCATTTGAAAACACCTCGTTAATAAATGATTCGATGTATTTTCCTTCCGATTTTATATCCAATCGCTGCGCTCTTTGATCAAGACTTTCAAGGACCAATTCAGCCAGCCATTCTAACCAGAATAATATTGATTTATTTTCCGGGCCGGGCTGGTGGAAATCCCATGTGGCCGCTGTTACGTTCATTGCCCTACGATCCGTGACAGACCATGATGCCAAAGTTTCTAACAATGTCTCTCTTATTTTACCTGTTTCCATCAATCCCAGCCAAAATGCCGCCGGAGCCAATTCATATCCGCCGGGAGGTCGATCAGCAGACCGTAGTTCCAACACTGTTTTAAATCGGTTGTGGGTAAATATCTGATGTAAAGCTGTTTTTATATCATCAAATTTTACACCGTTTTTCTCGTCGATTTCCTTTAACCATTGACCAACTGTTCCCTGGTAATATCCAACCTCCTCTGTTAAATCGGGTGGGGTAAATATGACAGGTACTTCTAATATATAAGCACAAAACTTGGAGAGCAAGTTGCTTACGCTATCTATTCCATGGTCGATAAAATGACCACAACGTGAAGGATCGGTATCTTCCCAAATCTGATAACGCATATTTTCAACTCCAACCGGTTTATTTCCCATAAAAGGCGAATTGGAAAACAACATGGCAGCAAAGGGACTGATACAATCTGCAATAAAACCACACTCTTCAGCATCCTGTTTATTTAATATATCAATATTTACCTGAACGCTGGCTGTGTTTCTCATCATCCATTGTCCATATCGACCTGAAGAAACAAATTGATCGTTCATTTGCTTATATTTTTTCAGGTTGATTAATTTAATATCGCTTGGGCAATAAATTGGGTCGATAGCTAAATCCACAATCTTTAAACCAATATCATGACATACCTTCTTAACGATGGTATGAATCCCCTTATATTCATTGGCAATTTCATGAAGGTTCATCTGCGGATTGGATGCCCACTCTACCTGGCCCCCGGGTTCTAAGGAACATATCACAAACGTATTTTCTTTTTTACACTGGTCATCAAACATCTGTACAAAATCACTTGAGGAAAAGACCTTATCAGATTCCACAGGAATGCGGACTCCTTGTCTGTTATAAATAATCGATTCAATTTCTATTCCGATGGCTCTATTCCTCTGATATGTACCTCCGGATAAAATGTGTTTTTCTATCTTATCAATTATGGAGTTCAAGTTCTTCAATTCTCCGTTATGGGTATCGGGATATTATCCCAAGTGTCCTTTTGTTAGAGTTTTCGTTAAGGAATTTGCACTTAATAAATGCATAAAACAGACTTCAAGCCGACATTTTATTCTGTTAAATAAACATCGACAAACAACGAATCTTTATTGATTTAATAATGGTTCATATGAAATTTAATGAGTTTGGCTCTCAGGGTGGAAAATAAAACAGCCTTCGCAATTAGCAAAGGCTGTTTAAAAGGAATGTTAAGTTTCTGATTTATTTCATTAACACTAGTTTATTGCTTTTATTAAACGGGCATGTAAAGTTTTTTGTGTAAACGGTATTTTTCATTTCATTCCAAATGTGCCATTCTTTCTTCAAACATGATTGAAAATTG
>CAYXMX010000041.1:0-16160 GCA_964466265.1 uncultured bacterium
TTCTATTTCAAATTCCATTCGGGTAATGTTAGTCTTTAGAGATTTAATGGTCAGCCAGGCATGATGATCCATTATACGAACCCGAACCACTTTTTCTTTGTCGGCACTGATGTATCCCTGAATACATTGAAGTCCTGTTTTAGGGGATGACCAATTTTCATTGACCAAAAATTTGCGTTCAATTTCGAGTTTTATTTTTTCCATAATCCAATTAATAACGCCGATAATAAAATACCGGGATAAAATGGTTCAATATCACCTGGATAATGACCCAATAGTTTACCAAAAATAAACCATATAAAGGCCAACATGACTGGACAGAAAATCACTATAATGGATCGATTACCTTTTAATTGAATAGTGGTAAATGTTAATAGAAAAGGAGCTAGAAGTCCGGGGACTATCATGGAACCAATTACGTACCAGAGACGCACAACGGATGGAATGCTTACTGCGAGTAACACTGCCACAAAAGCCATAACTAGTAAACCTTTTTGTATGTTTTTTTTTGAATTTAATGATGAATCATCCTCTTGGATTCTCATAAGAATATCCCTTCCAAATGTAATGGCGCTGATGAGTCCATTAGAATCAATGGTGGACATAATAGTTGAGAACAATCCGACTAGAAAAAGACCGTATATAAACGGTGGTAAAATGTACGAGGCCAGTTCAGGGTAAGCCATGGTTGCTACCTGGTTCGGTATAAGAACGGCTGCATATAACCCGGTCGTTACAGTCAATATATCAAATATAAACCAGAACCCAATTGAGATCAAAATCCCTCTTCGGGCGGTTTCAGGAGATTTCGCTGCGGCCGTTCGTTGATAAAACCCAGGGTCAATAAAGGTCCACATGGCAATAAAAAACCACACAAGAATATATTGGATTGAATTGCCACCCGTCGGATTGAAATAATGATCCGGTAAACGGGAAACTAAAGAAGCAGGAGATCCGGTGGACTTCCAGGAAAAAATCAAAAGTAAAATAAAACCGGAAAACATGAGAATAAATTGAAAAAGATCTGTTTTGATAACTGCTCTGAACCCACCCAACCACACATAAACCAGACTCATAGCAGTTGCAAATAGAATAGATAAGGTTAAGGACCATTGTAAAGTATGTTGCAATAAAATTCCCAAACTTAAAATGTAAGGGGCCGGTGATGCCAGAATAAGGATGAGAACAGCACTCATAATTCCTGCTTTTTTCCCAAAATGCTCATGAAAGTGCTCCGGGATAGACTCATATGGAAGATTGCGTATTCTGGGTGCCAGAAAAATGGCAAACAGAAACCCAAAAATATAGTACGGTAGGGCGAAAATAAACCATGTTTGGATTCCGTAATGGTAAGTATTTTCACCAACACCCAAAATACCACCGTACCAGGTTGCGACCAATGTGGCAATAAATCCTGGGAGGCTCAATTTTCTGCCGGCGAGGATAAAATCGGTGTTGTCATTTTTATTTGATGAATAATAAATCCCCAGCCATAGAAGAAAAATAAAATAACAGCCAACAACGGCCCAATCTAAATAGTGCATAAAATACTTAGCTGGAGTGATTAATAAATAACCAAATCTTGTCGGTAGAAGTAATGGCAAATGTATTCCCCAGGGCTTCATTGCTAATACCATTGCAGGCAGGAGGAAAAGGCTCATTATTTAATGGATATTTTAGCCCATCCGTTGATAGGGATTTAACAGCTTCAATGGCTACAATGGAAATTTGCTGTCCTTTTTTACAGGAGAAGATTCGTTTCCCTTCCAGACAATAAATGGATGCATAATCAGAAACGATATGGATATTCATATGGCTGGAAAATTCGGCCAATGCATGGAGATTCCCAAGGCTATGATCTTCCCGGTTTCCTGTGGCACCCAGGATGGTGACTGTGGTTAATTGATTGACCAGACACCAGCTAAGTGCTTTTTGGAGATCAGTGGTTTCCTGGTCTGTCACTGGAATCCACAGTCCTTTAAAATCATGGGATTGGAGATCAGTCGAATCAAGGTCCCCGATCATAATATGAGGATGATGCCCCATTTTCAGTAATGTGTCTCCGCTGCCGTCGGTGCAAATGACCGTCCCGGCATTATGGAGAGTATGAAGTGGAACCGGATGGGTGGGAAACTGGCCGTTTGCCAGGATGACGATGGGTGGTTGAAATGCCGATATCATGGAAGAACTTAATTAACATTTAACTTATAGTATAATAGTGAGTTTAATAAATTTCAGCTTTACTTTCTCATTATCCAGTATGTTTCGATTCATATCAATTATTTCCATCATCTCGTTTCTGTACGGGGGGCTAATTCAGCCGGCAGATAACGATACCCTTTTTCATACCTATGTTCAATTTGAATGGGAGCAAATACCCACGGCAGATCATTACGAGCTGATGATTTCAACCCATTCGGATTTCACCGATATTATTAACCAAATTATCGATTCCACTTTGATCTATATCGATCGGGAAAATATTGAATGGGATACACAGTATTACTGGCGTATTCGAAAACATAATTCGAATGGCGATCTGGGAGCATGGTCATCCAATTTTTCCTTTGTCACTGCTCCGAAAAAATCAACGGTGAATACGGTTTATTCAAATGGAAGTGTTTTGCAAGATGGCCTAACAATTTTCAGTTCATTTTTTAACTATTATAGTGCGGTTATCAATCGGGATGGCCGTGAAATCTGGAATTCCGAAGATAGAAATTTGGTTTTCTATAATACAAATAAAGAAGGTGATTATTTTGGGTGTTACCTGGATAATACCTTAGAGAATAACTTACCCGGAGTGGAGTTTAATATTGAAAACCAATTCCTTTGGGAGGAACCCAATGATGAATTTTTACACCATGATTTGATTCAGTTGCCCAACGGTAATTATATGGGTATTGTATCAGTCACCCAAACAGGCCCCATTCCAATCGGGAACTGGACACCACTGTTTCAGGGCCTTGGTTACCTGGCAGATGGGGTGACGCCTGAGTTCACCTGGGTGGGAGATAAAATGGTGGAATGGGATAAAGACACCCACGAGGTTGTGTGGAGCTGGAGTACATTTGACCATTATCAGATGGCAGATTTTGATTTTCAGGGAGGAACTTGGAATCAGGCTTACACCGATCAACATTATGATTGGACACACGTGAATGCCATTGCTTTTTCTGAAGAAACCAGCTCCCTTTATATTTCTGCGAGACATCTATCCAGAATTACCCGCATAGATTACCCCAGCGGAAACATTATCTGGAATATGGGGCACGAATATTCATCCGGAGATATTGATATGGGGCAAAATATCGGGTTCAGTTTTCAACACAGTCTTCAGGTATTGGATAATGGGAATATTGTGACTTTTGATAATGGGAATTTGAGTCAAATTTTCCTGGGGACAAATGAACCAACATCCAGAGCTATCGAAATGAACATTAGCCAGACCGGAGGTGTATTTAATGCATCATTGGTCTGGGAATATGAACTTCCGTCGACACTATTTGGATTTGCGTCGGGGAATACGGAAAAACTGGACAATGGAAACTATTTAATCACGACTGTCGGTGGAGGAGGTACCACGCTGGAAGTCAGTGAAATAGGACATGTCTTATGGGAAGCAAATTTAAATCTAACATTACCGAGCGGGGCCGTGTATAGGGCCATGAGAATTCCGGGTATTTATCCAGTTGCATACAGCGTGATGGTGAATGATCTTCATTTATATGAAAATCAACCCAGTGTTTATTTGAATAACCAATCGCTGTCTTTTGAATTGTATAATGAGGGATACAATGTAGTGACATTTACATACTCCGTAACAGATGGTGAGGACTGGTTTGATTCAACCGGCCATGAAATAACCCTTGAGCCCGGAACATCTGCAACGATGACATTTACATCCGCTAATATCACGGATCTTCCAGGCGGGAATCTGATCACTTTAACCGTGATCCCCAAAGACTATTCGTATTTAACCAAAACGGTTTCTGTCAACGGGTATACTTTCCCCGTTTCCACCGGAGTGGAACCTGTTCCCCATCAGTTTCAATTGAGCCATCCATATCCCAATCCTTTTAATCCATGGATAACCATCCCTTATTCAATCAATCAATATCATTCGATCAAACTGCAAATATTTGATGTCACCGGTCGTTTGGTAACAACGCTGCTAGATCAAAACAATATTCCGGGTGATTATACTCTCAGATGGAACAGCAACAGGCAACCAAGCGGAATTTATTATGTGAAGCTTACTTCGGGGGAGGAGACCCAGGTTCAAAAAATAGTACTCCTTAAATAAGAATGTTTTTCTATCTTGAAATAAAAACTGTCCTTACCCGGCCGATTAGGAGGATCTGGCAGGTTATTTTTATATGGGTGGTTTTCTATTCACCATTGAAATCCCAGTGCAATCCTGAATACATCCATTTTGATGCGGTTCCAGAAAATGTCAATATTATCGGAGGCGACAGTTGTTTTTATGTTCCGGATATTCAGGTATTGGATTCTATGATTGCCAATAATCAATTGGTTTATAACTCCCCGCTTGAACTGGGAACACAAACATGGTTTAACGGAAGACTCAAGATACTGATTGCTGGATTATACGGCAACACCAGTGGTGTCAATGATACCATTTTTTCTTTACCGGATAATATCGGGAATTGGGATCATTTGAGTTCATTGTACCTTGAATGGAATAAAATCGAATATTTACCAGTGGGATTCAGTCAGTTATCCAGCCTTCAATCCCTATATTTATCCAATAATCGATTGCAGGAATTACCTGGTGATTTTGGAAATTTATCCAACCTGTATTATTTGGATGTCGGGTATAACAAACTGGATTCACTTCCGGCCTCCTTTTGTAATTTATCTAATTTAACCTACTTCTGGGCATTCAATAATACATTGATATCGCTCCCTGATTGTATCTGTTCATTGAATCTGAACTGGAATGATACAGATGGAGCCTTTTTCCCTTATTTTGCCATCGGAGGCAACCAACTCTGTGATCAACTACCTGACTGCATTGCAACGAGTGAACATCTTCATACGAGTCTGGATCAATTTTACTATTCCTTTATGGTGACCGATTCACAGGATTGTAGTGGGACCTACAGTGACTTATTGAATTATGTTCCGTTTCAAGTTGGAAACAGGTGGCAATATGAGGGGTTCGAGTTTTACGGAGATTCAGCATGGTCAATGGGACTGGTGGAGAGTCAAGTAATCACCGACACTATCATGCCGAATGGAAGGAAATATTCTTTCATCGACCATATTCCATTATTTGGGGATACATTTGCCCGGGTTGATTCTTCCAACCAAATCCTCTATTATTATATTGAGGTTTCCGGGGATGAAGACTGCAGCAATCATGAATGGGATTTTATTGATTTTTCATTCTTGGATTCGATTGCTTGGAATGATTGCATGAACCAACTCGCAGATATACAAAGCTTTGAATTATTTATTGAATCAATAAATGATACGTTTCCATCCATTGTGGTGGATCATTGGGGATCAGAAACACAGACCGTTTTTTCTGAAAATATCGGAATTTCATCCATTTCCTATTCATTAGGATTGTCCGGTATATATTATAAATTAATCGCAGCTACGGTCGATGGAGTTCAATACGGTGAATATGCTTCAATAAACAATCATCCAGTTTTACCGGATGATATAATGCTATTTCAGAATTATCCCAATCCCTTCAATGCAACAACAACAATCCGGTTTTCAGTAAAAGTTGAGGGGGTTGTTTCTCTGCAAGTAATAGATATTAGAGGTAGACTGGTGGAAACATTAGTGAATAGTCATCTGATGAGTGGCGAGTATGAGGTGGTCTGGAATGGAGAGTCTCGCCCATCGGGAATTTACTATATTCAAATAGTATCTGGCAGCTCAACGGATTTTAAAAAAATAATATTACTGAAGTAAATTGATAGGTCAAAAGAGGGGAAGCGATAGGAAGACCGACCCCGGTTCAGATAACATAGACCAGAGTTCCCTGTTTAATCTTCCCTTCTTTCACTCTACTTGCTTCCTGTACGGCAAATGATCGTTTTTTGATATGTGAACAATCATCCATTATTCTTGGATTGATCGAAATGAGTGAATTTTTAGTAATTTTGTTATCCAATGGGGTGTATTTTTTGATAAACTAGTCAGAGATCAAAAAAAGTATTTTATTTCAAAACGAAGATGAGAAAAATTTTCAAGTTTATTAAACATATATTCATTACCTAATTGGGAATTTCCGGTGATATAAGTAATGGCGGATATAAGCTTCAAAGAAGAAGTCATGTCGTAAGTTCCTTTGAGTTCTACTAATTTTCCAGTTCCTTTTTGTTCTTTTTCTGTGGATTGGTCCGAAAGAATTAATGTCTCAATGAGCAATTGCTCGTTAAAAAATGATTTACTGAATATCATTAATAAGGCATCCTTGGCTAAAATGGTCAAGGGAGTTCCCATTCCAGGATAAAAAACGGAGTAAGGATCAAAACTTGCTTCCAATAGGGGTAAGTCAACATCGGGCAAATTTTTTGAATAGAATGATAAGGTATCGTATTGAATATACTGACCAACGAATTCAATATTTCCAGGGAGTTCCGTTTCCAATTGTAAAATAGCTTGATAGTATTTCGCCTTTGTTTTGAAGGCATGAGAAAAAATAATATCTGTGTAGATATTCGGGAATTCAGGATGAGCCCGGCGGATATCATTTGAATCCAAAACATCTCTCGTCTCAAATTGGGCAAATTCGGCCCGGAGAACAAACCAATCTGTTGGAATGACAATTCCGGCACCAATCATAGACGTTTTGCGAAAAGAATAAACAGTATCTAAAACAGAAACAGTCTGAAACTGATTGGTAAACACATTGGAACCGCTTAAGCTGAATAATCGATCATAACCACTGAAATAGGTAAGGGAGAGGTCAGCTAAATTCATTTTCTGCTGCAGCGTGAATCCATATTCATCGGCACGTTTGGGACTGATAATTTGATTTGCTCTGGGAGTGACCGGTAACTGTATAGGGAAATCCGGGTCGTTGATAGGTAATCGGTTTGTATGGTGTAATGGAGAATAATACATTCCCAATTTGGAGTTATTGAAATAATAATCTAGAGTCAAACCCAAAGAACCCAGTTTTCGATCAGTCCCCAGATTAAAAATATAATAATAATCGTAAGCATTGATATTATCGATGGGGCTGTTATCATCTACGCTACTCCAGGAATGAATCTGTTTTCCAACTTTTATTTCTCCAAAAGAGGTAAACCAACTTAAATACATTTCCCGTAGGTCCCAGAAAAACTCCTGCTGATTTCCTTTGATAAAATAAGAATTATCTTTTCGAGGCCTGTATTCCATAGCCATGGTAGAGTTAAAAGCGAAATCACCATTTTGATGATCCAGGTTGATCGTCAGTATTCTGAAAGGAATATTAATGATACTGAAATCAGAAAGATGGTGAATGTCGTAAAAATGGACGTCACTGTTGATGTAGGTAGACGGTTCACTCATCAGTGCAGAGGCGAAGATAATTGTGAATAATAGATTGTATTTCATGGGCTAATTTTTCAACGCATTTCCGAGCCAGTCAATCATTTCATTTCCTTGGGTGACCCAGGCACGTTCCAATGCCCAGTCAGGAAAATCTCCTAATAGTTCTCCATTCCAAATATAGGATACCTTTGTTTGATTCTTGCTGATTATGGATAATTTCCATTCTCCGGTTGCATGGATTAATCGGACGTACTTATCCGAAGAAGGAAAATCTGTGTCGGCAACTGCCTTGAAACGAAACATCCATTCATCTCCTGATTTTTGTTTAAAATATTGGATGACGTAATCCCGGTCAGAGAAGGGAAAAGGCATATCCAGCACGATATGAGCAACATCATCATTAAAAACAGTTGACTCAGTGACGCGCAAAAAAATATTCGGATAATTTTCGATATTTTCTATTAAGGCGGAAATGCGATTGATTTGATATGGGAGAACAGATTCTGCCTGACAAATGGGAAAACCATCCAACTCAGTTGTCTTAATCGTAATAGTTCCTTCCTGAATTGTTTCCCATTGCCGGCCTTTATTTACCTTAGATAAATCCTGGCCTGAAACCAACGGTAGTAGGAAAATAAAAAGGGAGATGTATTTAGTTAACAGGTTCATTTTTTATTTAAAAAAGTATCATAGATAAAAGAACAATCGTTTTGGATTTGCTTTTCACTTAAACCGAATTTTTCAAGTGAATATTGGTGATCACTGGTGTAAGCTCGCTGGGAATCAGCCGTTTGCTTAATATAATTCAGGTCTTCCTCTGAAGGAGCGAAACCGATAAAGGTATGAATTTCTGCCATAACGCTTTCAAAGTCAGACATCATTTTGTCATAATGAATAATGAGAACTTTGGCGTGATCAATGGCGCCACTTGTCCAGTCTTCATGGAATCTAACAAGCAATTCTTTCAGAGCCTGGTAAAGTCGCTTTAAATACCTGGTTTTTATGTTTTCATCCAAATCCCAGAATCCGAATCGTTTATCCAGTACACCGGTCACCAAGCTTAATCCTGAAGGGAGAACCTTTAATGGATCCCTTACCAAGTAAAGGATTTTTGCCTTCGGAAAACGTTTTTGAAATGCAGGTATTTGGGTGCTCAATGAAAATAATTTTGGGATGACCGTCTCCTGATTATCATTCACGGATAATCGTTTCCAATAAGCATCGTACCAATTAAAATCCCTTTGAGTGGTGTCTCGAACTTGAGGATCAAAATAATCAAATAGGTTTTCATCTGCAAAGGCTAAAATAAACCCGTATAAGAAGAAACCATCAAAATATTTGAATAATAAGGACACATCATCCGTTTCTAATGATGTTAAACTGGTTTGATGAGCTACGGTGGAATGGTGTCTGGCGGGACTGATTATTTCTAGTAAAGGAAGAATGGGTCTAATCAATTTCTGAATGGCTAAAGATGGATAAACCAATTGCCAGAGTTGAGAACCGGTTCCAATTCCTTGTCGGATAAGAAAACGATGGAGGAAGGTTGTTCCTGACCTGGGGTTTCCGACAATCACGATTGGTTTAATCTTTTGCCTTTTAACAGAGGGAAAAAATAATTGATCCAGTTTGAACCCAATACCGACCAATAAGCGCAGACCCATCAATAAAATGCCAGTCAGGATCGGGCTGAACCATTTGCCGAATGTTCGACCAATGGTCAGATAGGATGTAACAGCTCTGGAGTTTTTCATTGAGTAAAAATTTAATTTATTTGAATAAAACGATGGTTTCGATTTAACTAATTGGCCATATTTTCATCTATTAGTTAAGGAAAATATGAACAATTTATGAATCGGGTTAAAGGAATTATTATGATATCCATTTTGCCGGGAATATTGTGGAGCCAGACATTTGACGGGTATACGATTTTTTCACCAGTGATTGGAGGGCCGGGGAATGAAGTAAATGGGACTTCTTTTTTGATTGATAATGGATTGAATGTAGTCCATGCTTGGCATCATTCCAGGGGAGCTGCCAGTATGCCATACTTATTACCTGACAGCACTATAATTTATCCTTATCGGGTGCCAAGCCCTACCATGGTTAACGGAGGTGTGGGAGGAGGTTTTGCCCGTATTGATTGGGAGGATAATATTCTCTGGGAGTACACTATTTCAAATGATTCCTATCAACACCACCATGATATCGAGCCTTTACCAAATGGAAATATTTTGGCCATCGCATGGGAAAGAAAAACAGCGGGAGAAGCCTATGCCATGGGACGGCAAACGATTAATAACCCTTTGAATGAAATGTGGTCAGAAGCGATTTTTGAAATCGAACCTGTCGGAACTAACAGCGCGAATATTGTCTGGGAATGGCATCTCTGGGATCACCTGATTCAAAATGCCGATATATCACTTCCTAACTATGGAGTCGTAGCTGACCACCCTGAATTAATGGATATCAATTATGGTAATGTTGGAGTAGGGCAAGGACCTGGTGGAAACCATGCTGATTGGATGCACTTCAATGCGATTGATTATCATGAAACACTGGACCAGATTGTTATTTCTTCCAGATCCATTAGTGAAATCTATATTATTGACCATAGCACAACGACAGCTGAAGCAGCGACTCATTCAGGTGGAAATTACGGAAAAGGAGGAGATTTTTTATATAGATGGGGAAACCCGCAAGTCTATGATAGAGGTGGCGCTAATGATCAACAGCTGGATTCACAACACGGAGTTAATTGGATTCCTGATGGATATCCGGGAGAGGGACATCTAATACTTTTTAATAATAATTATGAAAATAATAATTCAGCCATTTTTGAAATCACCACACCTGTGGATTCAATTGGAAATTATCTTCAGAGTAGTATGGATGCTTTTGGCCCGTCTGGGCCTGTCTGGATATATACCAGCGGATTTCATTCCAACGTTCAATCAGGTGCTTTTCGGTTACCCAATGGAAATACGCTCATTACCGATGCGGATGATGCCCATATATTTGAAGTGACCGGAGGAGGTGGGGTAGTTTGGGATTATACCTACACAGGAAACTTGGTATTACTCGCCAGAGCTCAAAAATATGGTCTGGATTATCTTGGGAGTTCAATCTTTCCAAATTATACTTTGGGGGACATTAATTTTGATAACAAGATTGATATCCAGGATGTTGAACTGGCAGTAGATATGATGCTGGATCAGGGATATGGTCCAACGCCTCCTGCGGATATCAATAATGACGACATCGTGAATGTAGAAGATGTGACATTGTTAGTGCAGATGGTTTTAACAAATTAACTGATTAAAGCCTTATAAAAATAATTTGCAAAATGACACTATAATAACTTAAACTTGGAAACGATATATACGTAAAACGTTTCCTTTGACCAATACATTTACACAACAAGAAGAACAAATCCTTGAAAAAGGATTTGAAGAAATTGCCCAGATTGGAGCAAAATCTTTTACGGTGGAGTCCTTAGCTGGCCGGTTGGGAATGAGTAAAAAAACTATATATAAATATTTTCCAACCAAAGAAAAACTCATTCGAAAAATTATTATTTTTATTACAGAGCAGATTGAATCAAAGTTTAACAAAATCTGTGAGACGGAGAAAAATTCAGCTCTTCAATTTGTGAAAGTAATGGAGCATATTTCAAAATTTACAAGTAGGGCTCCCATTCATCTGATGGCACAGGTAAAGACTGCTTATCCTTCAGTTTGGAAGGAAATTGAAACATTTAGACTAAAACGTCAGGAAAGTTTTTTCACAATTCTAAAAATGGCTCAGGAACAAAACCTTGCCAGAAAAGATATAGATATGAAAAAATTCTCAATTGTATTTATGAACATGATTAACAATACATTTCAACCTGAATTTTTCCTACATAATGATTTAGCTGTAGGGGAAACCATAAACGCTCTAACAAAAATTATTTCTCGCGGAATATTTACATCTAAGGGATTAGAGGCCATTCAACAATATTATGAAAAACAAACATATTAAATATTCAGATCATCCGGTAAGGGCTTGGTTTATACATCAAAGTATTGACCACGCTAAACGTACTATTTTTATCAGTTTATTACTTACTCTGTTAATGGCTTCAGGAATACGGTTTTTCACAATTGACGATGATATCATGAAAATGATGCCAAAATCATTAGAATCAAGAATTTCGTGGGACAATATTCAGGAGGAATTTGGAAGTACTGAAATTATTTTTATCGCCTTTGGACATGAGAAGAAATCAATTTATTATCCTGGCGCTCTCGCTACTTTATGGGAGCTATCGGAAGCATTAGAAGAATCCCCTGATGTTGAGGAGGTTACTTCTATCTCCACATCCACTCGAATGGATAATTTTGATGGATTTATGGAAATTGATGATTTACAACCCGATAAAGACCTATCTGTCAAAGAAGTGGAAAGCATTAAGGATTATTTAGATAAGAACAGCCACATAAAGAAAAGATTTATCAGCACGGATGAGGATTATTTAATTGCGATTGTTCAGCCCTATGAAGATACGGAAATGGAAAATTTTGCCGGGATTGTGACATCAATTTCCAATCCAATTTTAAAGGATTATGAGGTTTATTATGGAGGGCAATCATATATAACAGGTATTATGCCTTCATCCATTCGTCATGATGTAAAAGGTTTGATGTTAGCTGGAATGCTCCTGCTGACTTTGTTACTATTAGTGAATATAAGAAGCATCCCCGGAGTGAGTTTGGTACTCATGGTTATTCTATTATCGTTGATTGCCATGATTGGATTTATGGGTTGGATTTATAGACTAACTGGATCTGGGAAATTTTTATTTACATTAGCCAATACATCTATGCCCATAATCTTATTAACGATTGCGAACTCTGACGGTGTACATATTATTATAAAATTTTTTAAAGAACTAAGACATAAACAGCATATTCATCAGGCAATTGCGTCAACAATGGATTCTCTTCTCATCCCTGTATTTTTAACTAGCTTTACAACAGTTGTTGCTTTTTTGACTATGATTTCTTCCCCATTAGAGCCTTTAATTGGTTATGGTGTAACCATCGGAGCCGGTGTTATCTGGGCGTGGTTTTTAAGTTCAACCTTGCTTCCTGCAGTCATTAGTATAAAAAAATGGAAATTGGATTCGAGAGCCATTTCCCATCCAAGTATTTTTGAAAAGGCCATCGATAAATTAGGGAAAAAGGTATTAACCCATCCTAAATATGTTTTTTCAACCGGGTTGATTATTGTAGCGATTGGTATAGGAGGTCTATTTAAAGTTTCTGTAGATGTGAATATGGCAAATTTTTTCAAACCAGGAACTGAAATCAGAAAAAGTATGGACTTTATGGATAGAGAAATGACCGGTACAATTGATATTCGTGTTCGGTTAGAAGGAGAAATGAAAAACCCAAAAACACTAACTTTGATGTCAAATCTTCAGGATTATATGGAGTCAAATGACAAGGTTTCTACCAGCTATTCCATCGCCAATGTAGTTAAGCAAATGCATCGGACAGTCATGGATGACAATCCCGATTTTGAGACGATTCCCGATACTCGGGAAAAAGTAAATAATTTATTTACCATGTATTCTATGTCTGGAGACCCTGATGATTTTTCTTCCATGGTAGATTATGATTATAAAGTTGGGTTGATTACTGCTTTTAGTAAGTCTATGACTACGGAAGAAATATTCAGGTTTGTAAATAAATGTAAATCATTTATTGATGAAAAAATTAAGTCTAAACTATCTTATAATTTTACAGGGATGATTGTCATTTTCCGTGATCTGGTCATCATGATTATTAAATCAACCTTTTTTAGCATTCTCTTTTCATTAGTGGCGATTGGCATCTTGGCTTCCATCTTTTTCAAGAAATTTCTCTGGGGAATTTTAGCCATAATGCCTCTGACAGCTTCGGTCATACTGGATTTTGGGTTTATGGGGTATTTTGGAATTGAGTTATCCCATGTTACTGCTATTTTATCATCCATCATTATTGGTGTTGGAGTAGACTTTGCAATTCATTACATCGCTCAATTTAGACGTCTCTCTCGAACAATTAAGGAAGATAAATTAAGTCGGGAAGTTATGGAGGACGTTGGCTATCCAATTGTGTTAGATGCAGTGTCTAATATGGGATTCGGTGCTCTTTTATTTTCATCCTTTTTACCCATTCAATACATTGGTGGTCTCATGATTTTTGCCATGGTTTCGACTGCTTTTGGAACGTTAACCGTTCTGTCTGCCATGGTGGAGATTTTAAAAAAGCGGTTGATTGAAAAAAGAAAATGATCCATAAATTTATTTATAAGTAATAAGGGGAATGAATGGGCAAATATTTTAAAAGCAGTTATTCAACATTGAGGAGTTAATTATGAAGATAATCACAATAACACTGATTTTATCCGGGTTTCTTTTTTCCCAGACCGGTTTTGAAATAGCCAAAATGGTGGATGAAAAACCCACTCCAAAAGACATGTTTAACAAAACAAAAATGATATTAACTAATTCAAAAGGTAAGTCACGAATTAATGAAATGATATCCAAATCAACTGATGGAAATAAAAAACAAATTATCTGGTTTCTGGAACCAAAAGATGATCGTGGTGTCGGATTTCTGAAAATTGAGCATGATGATAAAGATGATGAAATGCGCATGTGGTTACCGGCTTTCAAAAAAGTTCGCAGGATTTCTTCGAAGAAAAAAGGAGACTCCTTCATGGGCTCTGATTTAAGTTATGAAGATTTAACAAGTCGCGACCTTGATGAAAATGAATACAAACGCCTTGAAGATGAAACGGTTAACGGCTTTGCCTGCTTTAAATTGGAAATTATTCCCAAGAAGAAAGTAAAATCATCCTATTCCAGACATATTTCATGGATTGCAAAAAATGGATTATTTGGTGTGAAAGAAGAATCATATGATAAACGGAATAAATTGCATAAACGGAAAGAATTTCTTTATCAAAAAATTAAAGGATATTATATCATTAAAAGAGTTTTTGTCAAGGATGTCCAAAAAAAGCATACTACGGAAGTACAATTCCTTGATGTCCAGGTAGATACAGGAATTGATGATAAACTTTTTCAAGAAAAAAACCTCAAGCGGATACCTAGAAACTGACTTTAGAAACTAGGCGATATAGTCTCTCTGGTATAAAACCAATTACCTCATTATGCAGAAAAATTTCTTCTAAAAGGTTCGTAATGAAAAAAATAATTCCTCCTAAATATCGTTTTATCGTACAAGGAATAATGGTGCTGGGAAGATTTCCTGTTTTACTTCCTGTTTTGTTAAGTTCTCAAATATACTATTCAGGCTCATTCCAACCGCTGACAATGAATAGAATTTCAGATGGATCTCTCTTGTCACTCCCTTTCAGGATAGTGGAAATGGAATGGGGTTTTGCAAAAAACGATTTTGATTTTAAAACGAATTCCGCTCTGGAGTACCGATGGAAAACTGGAAAAACTGAATATGACCTTCGAGAGGCCTATCTAATATGGTTTCCCAGTTGGGGAGAAGTAAAAATAGGAAAACAGATCCATGCCTGGGGAGCCATAGATGGAAATAATCCAACCGATAACCTGAATCCGTATGATTATTATTTTATGTTTTTACCGGGAACAGAACGAAAAATTGGCACATTGTCCGGATCAATAAAATATTATTGGAATGATTGGCAATTGGAAGCGGTGGTGATTCCGGAACATCATTCCAACCGTTATCCTTTTGGGGAAAAGGACTTTCCGATAGCAGCTGAGGATCCAGGAGACTTACTTCAAAAACCAAAAGATGGAAATGAATACGGGTTTCAATTGCAAAATGCATTTGGAAGTTTTGACTTAGGTTTTTCTTATTTTAGCGGGTATGATCGAGGAATGATTCCGTTTGGAATCATCGTTGAGGAAAATAATGGTACTGCAAATTATCTACCACAAATCGGATTTAGAAAAACTCAAGTTCTGGGAATCAATTTTGTTACTTTTATTGAAGATTTATCGATTAGATTTGAAGGAGCTTATTTTTCAACGAATAACAACTCGGATGATTTTATAGGCAAATACTCTGAGGGTGGTGTATTAGTACGTAAAGTTATCAATCATCAAGAAGGGAATTATTATCAATATGCTTTTCAGATGGAATATTCTTCACTAAATGATATTTTATTTAATATGCAATTCATTGGCAACAAGGTGATGAATGTTAAAGGAACGACTATTGAAACGCCCAATCTTCCAACGGAATTAACAAAGGATAATTTCCAACAAGGCATGGGAACTCCCTTTGCCATGTTTACCGATTTGGGGATGATGCTGTCTGCTTCAGCAAATTATTGGGATGGTGCTTTGGAAGTACGGTTGAATACCTTTTTTGATTTAAAAGACAATCAAAATATGTTGGGAGGAGAATTGACTTATTCGCCCGTTGAAAATTGGGAAATGGAATATTCAGTAACTCAACTCATGGGAGCTGAAGGAACCACCTTTAATGATATTAAAGATTTTTCTAACCTGACGGTGGGAATTCAATATAGTTTTTAACCCATATTATTCCTTATACCCAATGGCATCAAATGGATTTACCAATGTGGATGTAATATTT
>CAYXMX010000042.1:0-15984 GCA_964466265.1 uncultured bacterium
GGATTATTTACGGATTGGTAGTATGTTCTATAATCGGAATTGGATTTGGTATCTACCCTGCCTGGAGGGCGGCCAATTTAGATCCTATTGAATCTTTGCGATTTGAATGAAGTGGATTTTAGAATGTGCAGCATTTGAGATTTGAGTCAAGCTTTTAATAATCATCAGGCCTTCCAAATATGATTAAAAGCTGAAAAGTTAAAACATAAATTTAAGGTATCATCAATTCCATATAATTTCCTTCTAATTTAAAACGCTCCATTTCTTAACTTCACCTCAAGTTTTTACCGATTAATGAACAACCTTAACCATACTATACATCCAATATTTACACCGGTGGAAACGTGTCTTCGCAATGAAATGGATTTTTCATCGTGAATGTCGGTGTAATCCCGGCTCGGCTTAAGTCCATTCGATTTCCCTGTAAAATACTTACCCCTATCCATGATAAACCCATGATTGTTCATGTATATGAAAGGGCACAGGAGGCCACTTTGTTGGATGAAGTAATCATTGCTATCGATAGTGAAGAAACGGCGAAGGCACTGGAACCGTTTCATATAAAAACTGTCATGACATCACCCGATCATCAGTCCGGAACAGACCGGGTATCTGAAGTTATTCAGGATATGGACGTAAATATTGTAGTTAATATCCAAGGGGATGAGCCAGGAATGGATTTTCGGTTAATTGATCAAATGATTCAGAAATTTAAGGAAAAGAATATTTTTATGGTCACAGCAGCATCAACAGATTTATCTCTGAAAGATGAATTAGATCCCAATACAGTGAAAGTATTATTGGATCATAATAATATTGCCCTGGCATTTCGCCGGGAACCAAGGCCATATGAAATGGGAGGGTACTATCGTCATATTGGTATTTATGCTTTTCGAAAACAGGCTTTATTAACATTCTCAAAATTGCCTCAAACAACAAATGAAAAAGAGCAGAAATTAGAGCAGTTACGGGCCTTAGACCATGGGTTGCCTATTCATGTAATGATAACGGATTACAGAGGAAGAAGTATTGATACAGAAGATGATTTAAAAATATTTTTGGAGAAAAATGGCTAAACAAACAAAATATATATTCGTACTGGGTGGCGTCATATCCGGTTTGGGAAAAGGTATTGCTGCAGCATCGGTTGGCTATTTATTGAAAAGTGCAGGGCTCAAAGTGTCCATAATAAAATTAGACCCTTACCTGAATGTCGACCCCGGCACGATGAATCCCTATCAGCATGGGGAAGTCTTTGTTTTGGATGATGGTTCAGAGACAGATTTGGACTTAGGTCATTATGAACGGTTTATCAACGTAGATATGGGACAGGCAAATAATGCCACCACAGGGCAAATTTACAGCACAGTAATTAATCGAGAGAGAAAAGGAGATTATCTCGGGGCAACTATTCAGGTTATTCCTCATATCACAGATGAAATCATTCACCGGATAAAGGCCGTTAACCAGCCGAAAAAATACGATGTGGTTATTTGTGAAGTCGGTGGAACGGTGGGGGACATTGAAAGTCTGCCCTTTCTGGAGGCCATTCGCCAATTATCATTAGAAGTGGGCTACCATAACCACGTTCTCATGCATGTGACACTGGTACCATATATCCAGGCGAGTGAAGAATTAAAAACAAAACCCACCCAGCATTCTGTCATGAAGCTCCGGGAAATCGGTTTAACACCGGATATCATTTTTTGCCGGACAGACCGAAAATTAACCAAAGCGGTCAAGGATAAATTAGCTCTGTTTGGAAATGTAAATAAAGATCACGTAATTGAAGGTAGAGATGTTCCCAGTATTTATGAAGTTCCTCTGGAACTGCATCGTCAAAAGTTGGGGCAAATTATTTTGGATCGATTAGAATTTCAGACCCAACCTGATGTCGAATATCTTGAAACATTTATCCATCGATTTAAACACCCAAGGCATCATGTGAATATTGCCATGTGTGGAAAATATACTGAACTCCCGGATGCCTATAAAAGTATTCTGGAAGCATTTGTTCATTCCGGTGTCGAAAATAATGCCAGTGTCAAAGTGAAATGGATCAATACAGAAAATATGGATAATGATGAAGATGCAGCCAAAGCATTTAAATATGTAGACGGAATATTAATTCCCGGCGGATTTGGATCCAGGGGATCAGAAGGAAAAATTTTAACCAGTAAATATGCCAGGGAAAATAAAATACCTTTCTTTGGGATTTGCTTGGGGCTTCAGTGTGCAGTTATTGATTTTGCCCGTCATGTTTGTGGACTAAACAGGGCCAATAGTGGTGAATTTAATCGCCGAACTCAGTATCGGGTTATTACGCTGATGGAATCCCAGCGAGCCATCAAGCGTAAAGGGGGAACCATGAGACTGGGAGCTTATGATTGTGAATTGAAACCCGGGACAAAAGCATTTAAGGCTTATAGAAAAAAACACATTTCTGAGCGGCACAGACACCGCTGGGAAGTCAATAATCGCTATAGAACCAGATTGGAAAAAAATGGTTTGATTATCTCCGGTATCAATACAGAATTAAATCTGGTTGAAATGATTGAAATTAAAGACCATCCCTGGTTTGTTGCAGGGCAATTTCATCCTGAGTTAAAAAGTAGGCTCAGCGCCCCCCATCCTCTTTTCCGGGATTTTGTTGGCGCGGCAGTAAAATATCATTTAAAATCCGACCATGTCTAATATAATCAAAGTTGGTCATATCTCCTTTGGAGGAGAAGACCTACCTGTCATTGCCGGACCCTGTGTCATTGAAAGCAGGGACCATACACTATTAATGGCTGAAAATATTGGAAAAATTATCGCCGGGATTGGGTTACCTTTCATTTTTAAAAGTTCCTTTGATAAAGCCAATCGCACTTCCGTGGATTCTTTTCGGGGTCCCGGAATCGATGCTGGTCTAAAAATTTTATCTGAAGTCAAAGAAACATTCGGATGTCCGGTTTTAACCGATATTCATTATCCGAGTCAGGCAAAAGTTGCTGCCGAAGTTGTGGATATTCTCCAAATTCCTGCTTTTTTATGTCGTCAAACCGATTTGATCGAAGCAGCAGCTAAAACTGGAAAAATAGTGAATGTGAAAAAAGGACAATTCCTGTCTCCGTGGAAAATGACCCGTATTGTGGAAAAAATAGAAAAAGCGGGTGGAAATCAAATTTTACTCACTGAACGAGGAACCACCTTCGGTTATGAAAGTCTGGTCTCTGATATGCGTTCAATTCCCATAATGCAGGAAACAGGATATCCTGTAATTTTTGATGCGACCCATAGTGCTCAGATGCCAGGAAGCAGAGGTGAAAATACCGGTGGAGCCAGGGAGTACATTCCTACGTTAGCTCAAGCAGCAGTCGCAGCTGGAGCAGATGGTATTTTTATGGAAGTGCATCATCATGTAAGTGAAGCCAGATCGGACGCCGCAACCCAGTGGCCTTTGGAGCAGCTGAAAGAATTGCTCCAATCCATAAAACGAATTCATGAGGCGGTAAACTTTGGCTGATACGAAAATACTTTGCGCCAATGTAAAAATGCTCATTTCCGATGTGGATGGTGTCCTGACGGATGGGTCTGTGTTTAAAGGTGCTAATGGGGAGGAACTCAAGCAATTTAATGTGGCAGATGGTGCGGGGGCTGCTATTGCTAGGATTGCCGGACTCAGACTGGCTCTCATATCAGGCAGATATTCTGAAGCGACAGCCGTCCGGGCAGCGGAAATGAAAATCACTGAAGTTTATAATGGGACCCTTAATAAACGGATTCCTTACGAAGAAATAAAAGCAAAACATCAACTTGAAGATGAAGAAATTGCCTACGTTGGTGACGACTTAATTGATATTCCCATTTTAGAGATTGTGGGTGTTCCTATTGCTGTATCCAATGCATATGATCTCGTTAAAGAGGCTGCGGTTCATGTAACATCAAAATCAGGAGGTCAAGGGGCTTTCAGAGAATCTATTGAATGGATTCTCATTCAACAGGGTAGGTTGAACGATGTTTTAGCGGCCTTGAAGGATGAAGTTATGAGTTCGTCCAAAAGTGATACAATTCATTAAAATTATTTGTTTCGAAAAGATGAAAAAGATCGTTCCACTCTTTCTATTATTTTTTCTGAGTTGCTCGAATCGGAGTCAAAATAAGACTGTTTTAACCCGAGAAGGACTTCCGGATCAGGAAAGTTGGAATGTTATCATTACACTCACAAATAATGGGATAAAACGTTCAGTAGTTCGTTCGGGGCATTTAGAAAAATTTGATAAAAAAGAATTTATTCTTTTGGATCAAGATGTAGATGCTGATTTTTTTGATGAAATGGAAAACCATACGACGAATTTAAAATCGTCCGTTGCTGAAATAGTAGAAGGTTCTGATTTTATGCGGGCCATGGACCACGTTATTGTTGTTTCGGACAGTGGGGTTACCTTATATACAGATACATTGGTCTGGGACTCCAAAGAAGAGTTAATTTATACTGAGGATAATGTGATGCTGACGACCGAAAGTGGCGACACTATCTTCGGAATTGGGTTTGAATCGGATATTACACTAGAGAACTGGCGCATATTAAACCCCTCAGGTGTTACGGAAATAAATGAACAATAAACATACACTTATCGGTAAAAACTTATCTAAACAATACGGTTCACGTTTGGTTGTATCCGGAGTAGACTTGGAAGTAAGTCAAGGAGAAATTGTTGGTTTACTTGGCCCGAATGGTGCCGGGAAAACAACGACATTTTATATGATTACCGGTATGATTAAACCTTCCAAAGGGCATATTCTGCTGGATGACCATGAAATGTCGAGAGATGCTATGTATATGCGTTCCAGAAAAGGGATTGGCTATCTTGCCCAGGAGCCGTCCATATTTGGTAAACTTTCCGTGGAAGACAATCTGAAGCTAGTATTGGAAATGACCAAATTGTCCAAAGAGGAACAGAAAAAAAAGATAAATGACCTTCTGAATGAATTATCTGTGACTCATTTACGTAAAAGCAAAGGGAACACGTTATCTGGGGGTGAACGCCGCCGGGTGGAGATTTGCCGGACCCTGGCACTAGACCCCAGTTTTATTTTACTGGATGAACCGTTTGCCGGCGTCGACCCCATTGCAGTTGAAGATATTCAGCAGATTGTTAGATCATTAAAAGATCGTAACATTGGCGTATTAATTACAGATCATAATGTCAGGGAAACTCTCTCGATTACAGACCGATCTTATTTATTGTATAACGGCCGGATTTTAAATTCCGGAACATCAGAATACCTGGCAAACGATGAGGAAGCCCGGCGATTATATTTGGGATCAAAATTTAAACTAAACTAATGGTAAAACTCCAACAACGATTAGAACAAAAACAGACACTTCAGCCACAGCAAATTCTTCAGGCAACTCTTCTCCAACTAACGATTGTCAATTTGGAAGATCGCATTTTGGAAGAATTGGAGTTAAATCCAATCCTGGAGCAGGTTGAAAGAGCTCATGAGGACCCACCGGAAACGACGGAAGATGATCGTGATCTGGATTGGGAGGCGGAGGAATATGAACCACCGAATATCTATGAAAAAAAAGAATTAAAGGATATACCCATCCCGCAGCAGACGGATTTTCTTGAAAGTTTGGCTGATCAATTAAATTTATGTGATTTTAATCACCAGGAAAGATTGGTCGCAGAGGAAATAATTTATAATTTGGACGAAAATGGTTATTTAACCATTGACCTTGAACTCATTTGTGATCGGTTTGAAATGGAGATGAACCAAGTATTGTCTGTATTAAATAAAATTCAAACCTTTGATCCACAAGGAATAGCAGCCAGAAATTTGCAGGAATGTTTATTATTACAAATTGAACAAAATGAAGAACCGTTTGTTTACACTTTACTGATCGAACATTTTGAAGATGTCGCCAACCATCGTTATGATCAATTGATTAAAAAAACAGGATGCAGCGAAGAAGAATTAAAAGCCGCTTTAAGCGTTATTAAACATTTGAATCCAAAGCCTGGTGCCGGACATGAAAATATTGAATTAACAACCATTATTCCTGAATTGATTGTTTATGAAAGGGAGGATAATTGGGTAGTGGTTGTAAATGATAGCTGGCTTCCCGAAGTTCGGGTCAACAGGGAATATGTAGATATGCTGGCTGGCGAACTGGATAAAAAATCCAAATCATTTATTAAGGAAAAGATGGATAATGCCCAATGGTTTGTAGATGCCATTTCTGATCGACGTAAAACACTCACCAATGTGATGAAAGAAATCATTAAAAGACAACCAGAATTTTTTCAGGGAAACATTACCAAATTACACCCAATGAAACTTCAGGATATTGCTGATGATTTGGGAATGGATATTTCTACTATCAGTCGATCTACCCGGGGAAAATATGTAGATACACCTTACGGTATTTATGAATTGAAATCATTTTTTACAGAAGGGATGGTGACTTCCAGTGGAGAAGAAATCAGTACCATGCAAATAAAACAGGTTTTAAAAGAACTGCTGGATGGTGAGAATAAACATCACCCCTTGACTGACGAACAGTTAAAAAACATACTGAATGATCAGGGATTTCCGGTGGCGAGGAGAACTGTGGCTAAATATCGTGAACTGCTTCATATTCCAGTAGCCAGATTAAGAAAACAAATTTAATTAATAAGAAAATGGAGGACTAAAATGTCACCAAAAAGAATCATAATCGGAGATCAGGAAATCAGCCTGCCAGCTCTGGGCATACTGCCTATAGTGGGTATGGGTCTGGTACTTTGGCTCCTGACCGGTATATACGTTGTGGGCCCTGATGAAGTTGGGGTGGTACAAACATTTGGAAAATATACACGGGTTGCTCAGTCTGGGTTGAATTATCATATCCCATATCCTATCGAAACAGTTAATACACCTAAAGTGACAGAAGTAAAACGGGTTGAGATAGGGTTCCGGACATTGGGAAATAACCAGTTTCGAACTATAGAAAAAGAAAGCCTTATGCTAACTGGAGATGAAAATATTGTTGATGCTGAGATGATTGTACAGTACAAAATAAAAGATGCAGTGCGTTATCTTTTTAATTTTATGGAGCCTGAGTTGACAGTCAGGGAAGCATCAGAAGCTTCCATGAGAACGGTGGTTGGCCGGCATAAAATTGACGAAGCATTAACTTCTGGAAAATTCCAAATCCAGGAAGAAACCAAAATACTACTTCAAGAGATATTGGATAAATACAAAACAGGTATTTTGATCGTAGCTGTCCAATTGCAGGATGTTTCACCTCCAAAACAAGTGATTTCTGCATTTAAGGATGTCGCATCAGCGAAAGAAGATAAAAACAGGATGATCAATCAGGCAGAAGGATATCGAAATGATATTATCCCAAAAGCCAGAGGTGAAGCCCAGGCAATGATTCGAAAAGCAGAAGGGTTCAGAGAGGCGCGAATCAAACGGGCAGAAGGAGATGTCGCCAAATTTAAATCCATTTTGGTGGAATATAAAAAAGCCGAAGACGTGACCCGCAAAAGAATGTATTTGGAAACCATGGAAGAAATTTTACCCGGTATTCAAAAATATATTGTTCCCGGAAGTGAAGGGGGAAACCTCCTGAACCTTCTGAACTTAAATACTCAGGGAGGTAAAAAATGAAAAAATCATTATTAGCCATTATCGTTCTGGGCTTAATTATATTTTTCACGACTGTGTTTACAGTGGATGAACGCCAACAAGTGGTCATATTACAGTTAGGAAAACCCATTCGTACGATTACGGAACCCGGGTTGCATTTCAAACTACCGGTTCCCTTTCAAAATGCGGTCACTTTTGATGATCGTCTTCTGGAATATGATGTAGCGCCGGAAGAAATATTAAGTAAAGATAAAAAAACGCTTATTGTAGACAACTATGTCCGTTGGAGAATCCGGGATGCACTATTATTCCTTCAGACCGTTCAGGCTGTCCCCAACGCCGTCACCCGTTTAGATGATATTGTATACTCAGAACTCCGACAGGAACTGGGAAAACATAATATGTCTGAAATTATTACTGAAACACGGGAAGAGATTATGGAAATCGTGACCAAAGCCAGCGATAAATCAACCAAGCCCTATGGGATTGAAGTGGTGGATGTAAGAATCAAACGAGTGGATTTGCCTCGGCAAAATGAAGAATCCATTTATGCCCGAATGGAAGCGGAACGAAAACGTAAGGCGAATCAGTTCCGGTCCGAAGGATCAGAAGAAGCCCAGAAAATTCGTGCAATGACCGAAAAGGATAAAACGATTATTCTGGCCGATTCCTATAAAGAATCTGAAGAAATTCGAGGTGAAGGTGAAGCACAAGCTTTGCAAATATATGCTGACGCTTATAATAGAGATCCGGATTTTTATGAATTTATGCGTACGCTGGATGCTTATAAAAAAGTGATCGACGACCAAACAACGCTGGTGCTACCTGCTGATTCAAAGCTATTTAAGATAATGAACGAATAGTAAAATATATTCTTCCGGCTACTATAAGAGTGGCCGGAAGATACACTGTTGACTACAACCCTAACTGTAGAGAGTAAGCAACAATTTATTCAGAATGAAGTGACCAGATTGTTTACCGATCTAGACCGGGCATTCTTTTAAGTAAATATTTTTTCAGGAGTGACAATGGTTAAACATTTTTTACATATTAAAGACCTAAGCAAAGAAGAAATTTTAGAGTTGGTCAAACTGGCTAATGAGTTAAAGTTCAAATTCCGGAATAAACAGGATTTCCGGCATTTTCATAACCAATCTCTGGCAATGATTTTCGCCAAACCATCTGCCCGAACCAGGGTTTCATTTGAAACGGGTTTCGCATGGATGGGAGGTCACCCCTTGTTCCTGGGACCCAACGATATCGGCGTTGGTAAACGGGAAGCCATTAAAGATATTGCCAGAGTGATCAGCCGGTATAATGATATGATTATGGCAAGACTTTTTGACCATGAACATATTTTAGATTTAGCGAAGTTTTCTGATTCACCCGTAATCAATGGTTTAACAGATTACAATCATCCCTGTCAGATTATGGCAGATATTTTCACTATTAGTGAACACAGAGATTCATTGGACAATCTTCATGTAACTTATGTAGGCGATGGAAATAATATAGTTCATTCATGGCTTCAATTGGCATCTCGCTTCCCCATGAAATTCACTTGTGTCTGTCCGGAGGGATTTGCTCCGGATGAGGAAACAGTTAATTTGGCCAGGGAAAATAATCAATCTGAAATTATTATATCCCATGATCCAGAAACAGGTGTTAAAGGAGCAGACGTGATTTATACAGATGTCTGGGCATCAATGGGGCAAAAAGAAGAAGCAGAGGAAAGAGAAAAAATATTTACTGATTTTCAAGTGAATAGTGCCATGATGTCCCGAACAGGAAAAAGGACATTATTTATGCACTGTCTGCCTGCAGAACGGGGACGGGAAACCACCGATAAAGTGATGGAAGCGGATTATTCAATTGTGTTTGACCAAGCGGAAAACCGCCTTCACGCCCAGAATGCCATCATGGTATCCTTGACATCCTGATGAAGAAAGTGTTATGGATTGGACTGGTGACTATTTGCCTTGGGCAAAGTGGTTATCTGGGAACCATTGGTTTTGACTATAGCGGGACTGAAAACGGTTCTTTTCTTGCAGAAATCACTGATTCTACTTTTTCAGGGTCTTCCGCGTTGTTAACCACCCGTGATCAAGGAACCACTATTTTGATGCTGGCCGTTCAGCCTTTGGATTCGATATCCTTTTCAGCATTATTTATTTATCTCCAAACACCAGACACCTCCTTGTCTTCAGGTGAATGGACATTGCCGCCGACAGATCTATTAAACCCGGATGCGGTTTTCGGATTTTTTCCTGTTATTGATTCGACGCTAATTAATCAACTGACTGCGCTATTGCCAGATACTCTCAGTATGGATTCTACCACATTTGATTCTACATTTTTTCAGGATTTAATTACAGAAGTGATGGTAGTCATTACCCGTGAAGCATACGCCGGTATATCGGGATCAATTAACCTTACAACATTATCTCCAGATTCTATGGTGGGTTATTTCGATATCAATGCCGTGCAGGCATCCTTTCCACCTGGAACCATCACCATCTCAAATAGCATTATTCAACTATCCAGAACCACTTTTCCCCAAGTCAGCGTCAGTAATGAACCCCTTATGCCTGAGTTCATCTCGCTGAAATCAGTTTATCCCAATCCGTTTAATCCTGTTACGACTATTCGTTTTTCTACAATAGAGACAAACCTAAAAGTTACGTTGTGGATATTTAATGCCACGGGCCAAAGGATAGAAACGCTCATCAATGAAAAAATAGAAGTAGGTGACCATGAAATCCGATGGAACGCTTCAGAACGATCAAGTGGTGTTTATTTTATACAACTGAAGAGTGGAAATTTTGTGCAATCGCAAAAAGTTGTATTAATTAAATAAGTACGAAAACGGATGTAATCATTTAGTTAATATAATTTGAGCAACAATTAATAATCTTGATCACTGCAGAGTGTACTATATTAATTATCAACTGTCGTCCAGTGAAAATCATATGTTCTGTATTCTACATTCTCGCCATTTTCTTTACGCTGGACAACGATAGTAAATTGGGCGGTTCCTCCTGGTTCAATGGCCGAATCTGTTATAATTCCAGTGGCATATTGATGAATTGTTCCCTTGACGAAAGCTGAATCAGTATAAGCCAGTTCGGTTTCCGGCGTCCAGAGGTTTGCGATAATTCTGACAAAATCAGCTCTCGCTTTTCCTGTATTTTTAACCACACCAGTAATTTCTTCTCTGTCAGGGTATACCTTGACAAATGGTTCTCCTGCCAATTCAATTTTAGGGACCGGTGGTAGTTCTTCATCAATTTTAACGACTTTATTTTTATCAATAAAGAGTTGGCCGATGGATGTTTGTAAAATCACATTTTGATCGTTTTCTTCAATAATTTCTCCCACAACCACTGTTCCGTTCGTTAGTTCAATCCGATGTTGCAATTCAGGGATTTGAATCAACTTCAGTAAATCTTCGTTAATGGTTGGAATGGCTTTATTACGCTCTATAACTCTGATGACTCTTTTTAGTGAGTCAATCTGATTCTGGAGTGAATGAATATCGTCCTTAAAATCAAAAAATAGTTCGTCCCCATCTTGTAATTTTACTGCTTTATCTTTCTGAAGATTAACCTCCGGGAAATCTGTCTCTGTCTGTTGGATCGTATCCACTTGTACGGAATCCATTTCTTGGGGAAGAACCAAGGAACTTAAACAAAATAGCAATATGGCTTTCATTTTATTAAAGCCTCCTGATATGCATGGAAAGCAAGTCGTCGGAGCTCTTCTGCATATTGATCCTTTTTTCCCATAGTTTGCAGCATATCCATCATGGCTCCCTGTAGAGGATAATTATCTACATTTGAAAGAATCGGTAACAATTTTGAAACGGTTTCATCGTCTGCGAACCGTCCCAGACTTCGAATGGCTTTTTTCCGGATAGACATGGAAAACTCATCATTCATTGCAATTTCTATGGTCGCTTTATAGACTTGGGGATCATCAAATTCTCCTAAGGCGTCTAGCAACGTGTTGAGCATGCTGAAGTATTGTTTTTTTCCTGTATTGTAGGTTTCAATTAAAGCAAGAATTAGGTTTTCTTCTTTCACCCCCGCCATAGTGTTAATAGCGAATTCTCTGATTTCAGTATTCATTGTTGGATCCCCTAACAGTTCGGCGAATGCAGGAGCCACTTCATGAGGATCTTTTTTCCCTAAAATTTCTAACGCCCTATTCCGAACAGAAATATTGATATTTTCATCTTTTGAAATGGTGACCAGAATGGGAATCACTTCATCTGAACCAATAGCTCCTAAAGTTTCAGTGATCAGTTTATTTGTTCGGGACATATTTGCTTTTGAAGTCTCATAAAGTTCAAGTAATGCCAGAATCTGGTCTTTTGACCGCACTCTGTTTAAGTTTTTGATCAATGTCATATGAAGTTGGTTGGATTTTTCATCTACAGTATGCATGGCCCGAACCATAGCATCTCCTGCTGCGGGGTTATCCCGAAATTCTGCTAATAGTTCAATGGAGGCTTCCATAAAAGTCAAATCCAATGCTTCCGCTTCAGAAACAACTTTAGCGATGGCATTCAAAGCGGTGGGATGCTGAGTCTTTGCCAAAACATCTCCGGCAGCAATTCGAACATCATATGGCAAGTTGGAGTCGTTGTACATATTAATTAAATCTTGAAGTGCCTGCACTCTGCCATCCTGATATTCTCTTCGAAGACTTTCCACTTCGGCCATACTTACACCAACGATTTCTTTATCTTTATTGAAAAGTCCCTTCATGAATGAACAGCCTTGAAATAACAAGGAAACAGCTAATAACATGATTGCAATTTTACGCATTTGGTTCCCAAAATTTAAGTTTGAAGTCATTCCCGTCGAAAAATCCATAAGAAAAATACTTAATCCAATCCCCCAGAACAACCAGCTTCGCACCTTTCACATTTTCAATGGTTGCTTGGTGGTAATGACCCGTAATAATAAAATCAAACCCATCGGCAGAAATAGTTTCAGCAAAAACTCTCAATTCACCCAACACTTTTTCATTATATTCCTCTGAGTGTTCATAATGTCTTCCCCTCTTGGATATGGCATGAGCAATCCCGTAGCCGATTGTGGGGTGCACCCATCGATACAGCCATATAAATAACCGATGTCTGAGGATCGATTTTAAAAACCGGTATCCCCTATCCCAAGACATAATACCATCTCCATGGGTGAGGTAGAAATTTTTTCCGTTTATCGTTAGGGCAGAATCTTCTTTGTAAACATAATTGGCCAGTGTTTTCTCCATAAAGTCTAAAACCCAATGATCATGATTTCCGGTAATAAAATGTATCTCTACATTTGAATTTTTCAAATGATACAATTTTTGATAAAAGGAAAAATACACTTTTGGTACTACATGTTTATATTCAAAATAAAAATCAAACAAATCACCAACAATAATTAATGTTCCTTTTGTATCTGCAATTTTTTCGAAAAATCGGAACAATTTTTCTTGTCGCTGCTTTTCCTGATCGCTACGATCAAGCAATAAATGGATATCGGAAATAAAGTAGACAGGCAATTGCATATAGGTTAACTTACTTTTTTGTAGTGAATTCTGCCAAGAAAATGTCGCAGTTTAACAATCATTCTTTATCCGCGTCAAATAGTTGACTTCTGATAAAAACTAGGCTACTTTTAAATAGATACACATTGGGGAACTCATTAGATTCCCTGACGTATTTTTCATACATGAACAAACTCATCATCATTTTAGTATTATTGACCCAAGGGCTCACAGCTCAATCTTTTGGCCAAAATAAAGTCCAGTATAAGGATTTCGACTGGTTATTAATTTCTTCGCCTAATTTTGATGTCTATTATTATGGAGCAGATCCTCACCTTTCAGAATTTACGGCAGAAGTAGCAGAAGAAGCTCATGAACAAATTTCTAAACATTTAAGGTGGACGTTAAAAAAACGTGTATCAATCATTTTATATGAATCACACAATGATTTTCAACAAACCAATGTGATTTGGCAATACATGCAGGAGGGAATTGGAGGCGTTACAGAATTATTTAAAAATAGAGTTGTCCTTCCTTTTGAAGGAGATTATGAACAATTCCGCCATGTGATTCACCATGAACTGGTTCATGCAATTTTAAATGATATGATCTATAATGGAAATATTCAAAGCATCATTGCTGGTAGGGTTAAACTGCGAATTCCTTTATGGGCGAACGAAGGATTATCAGAATATCTTTCAATGAATTGGGATACCAAAGCGGATATGATTATGCGCGACCTCTCCATCAATGAGGAAATGCCAACCATAGAACAGCTTGAATCTTATATGGCTTATAAAGGTGGTCAGTCCGTTTGGAGATTTATTGCGGAAAAATATGGTCGGGAGAAAATAGGTGAAATTATTAATGCTATGAAGATGACCCAAAATGCAGAAAAAGGGTTTGAACGAGCTTTAGGAATGGATTATAAAGACTTAACTGAAAAGTGGCATAAATATTTAAAGAAAGAATATTGGCCGGATGTTGCCGGTAGAGATGAAGTGGAAGATGTGGCTAAACGATTAACTGATCATAAAAAAGAAAAGAATTACTATAATATTTCTCCGTCTGTTTCTCCCGATGGAAACAAAGTAGCTGTCATCACTGATCGTTCAGGATATTTCGATGTTTATATATTAAATGCTCTTGATGGAAAAGAACAAAAAAGATTAGTCAAAGGAAACCGGTCGGTTGATTTTGAAGAACTCAAATTACTTCAACCGGGTATTTCCTGGTCGCCGGATAGTAAACGAATTGCCATCGCTGCTAAAGCTGGAAAATCTGATGCATTATACCTCATAGATGTTAAATCAAAAAAGAGGGAAAAACTGACGTTTGATCTGGATGGGATTTTCACGGCAGCATGGAGCCCGCAAGGAGACCAGTTGGCTTTCATCGGTACAAAGTCTGGTGCAGGTGATATATATATATACAACATGAAATCAAAAAAATTAACTCAATATACCGATGATATTTATTCAGATTCAGAACCAGCATGGAATGCAGATGGAACGAAACTCGTATTTGTTTCAGATCGGAGTGATGATATAGACGGAACCGACCCTCCGGATGATTTATTTAATTATGATTTTTCGCAGAAAGACCTTTATTCGATCGATATTGATTCTCATAAAATAGAACGTATAACAAACACGAATTATAATGAGAACCATCCCGTGTGGGCACATAAAAATAAAAATACATTATTTTATGTTGCCGATAAAGGAGGTGTCTGGAACATTTATCGGAAATCTGCAGGGCAAGAATCGAAGGCAATTACCAATATTCTTACAGGTGCCTTTCAGCTAAGTATAACGGAGGATGACCAACTGCTGGTGTTTGCAGGATACGCCAATTTAGGCTGGGATGTTTATAGTATTTCCCAACCTTTGGAAAAAGAGCAAACGAATGTACCTGTAACACATTTTATTATGAAAAAAGATGAAATGACAGATGATTTAACAGATCTCCGTAGATATAAACGCAACACGTTCAGTGCTGGAAGATCCTCCAGTCTTGATTATGCTGATTGGATTTTTGCAAGAGAATATGACCACTACAATCAATCTGCAATAGAGGAAGAAGAAAAAGAATCTATTCCATCAGATACTACTGATTTAACGGATGATGGTTATATTCCCAAAGCTTACAAAACACGGTTTACCTTGGATATGGTAAATAGTTATGCTTCATTCAACAATATATTTGGAGCCCAGGGAATGGCCATGTTTGCTTTCAGTGATATTCTTGGGAATCATCAGATTTACCTTGGGACTGAAATGGTTATTGATTTACAGCGGAGCGACTATTTTTTCAGTTATGCCTATTTGACTCATCCGACCGACTATTATTTTTCTTTATATCACACAGCCAATGAATATTTTCTTGGCTATACAGACCTATTGCTTCAGAGGCGAGGGTTGTTAAGAAATTTTGGACTCATGGGTTTTGTTTCCCATCCTTTCAGCCGATATACTCGAATTGAAGGGGGGTTATCTTATCATTTATTTTCTTTTAGCAAATGGGAACAAGTTAATTATTATGATTTTGAAAAAGTGAATGAAAGAAAATTTTCTGTTGTATTACCAATGGTAAGTTGGGTTTTTGATAATACGATTTATGGTTATACAGGTCCTATTGACGGTTTTAGACAAAATACTTCATTAGTCGTCAGTCCGGGATGGGGAAATAAAAAGCTAGATTTTAAAACATTGAAGTTCGATTTTAGAAAGTATTTTAAAATTGGGCGTTATTCCAGTTTGGCCGGTCGGATGATGGTAGGAACAAGCCGGGGAGCGGATAAGCAGAAATTTTACC
>CAYXMX010000043.1:0-15830 GCA_964466265.1 uncultured bacterium
ACGAGCTTGGGAAGCTCGGGTAATAACCATTATACGACGCCCGCAAAGTTGTTATCTGTCGTCAAAAGTTATGCATTATTCACCATAATGCCAAAGTGAGAATACAGTTCGATATCCCCTTGTTTAAATCTCCAGAATAGATTTCTTTCCTTATTAACTTCACTATTACTTCGACCATATCTGGGAATGCTCTTTTTATTTAACTATTCTCAATACTGCTTATTTTATTGTCCCTTTTAGAATATGCTTTTATTTGGTTGATATCGTATTATTTGAATACTACAAGGTTATCTTGGCCGCTATACAATTTGAAATAAACAGTCAATAAGTGAGTTTGGGTACTTATTGATCATTTGTATTGTTACTATTATTTATTTGGGCGGATTTTTTTAATTAATCTAACCAAATTACCGTTTTATTTATGAGTTTTGATTTATTGTGAGTTAAGAATCCTAAAAAGATAAATTTTAATGATTCTTCGTCGGTGTCTAATATTAATTCAATCGAATCATTACTCCTTTTATTAGAAAATTAATTTGATTTTGACCTGATAGGATATGAATGAAATATAGACCATTTTCTACTATTATATTTCTCACGACGGTAAAGGATATTTTTCAACTTTTCTTCTTGTTCAAATCTTAACTGTTAAATATATTTCTATCGCCAACCCTAATAACTTTTTTACTTTTTATTGCCGACCTGTTTTTTACCAATTTGGTTTATTAACACCACATACCCTAGAGGAAACAGATGGCGGAAGCTATGGAACTTGATCTGACCCAACCTTTAAAAGGTCAGCAGGAGTTTACATCGGAGATTTTGGACACAGTTCGTGTTATTCAACAAAATAAGAATAGCGAAGTAGTAGAAGAAATTCCGGACCGATATAAAATCGAACACTACTACAAAAATGATGCTCTAGGTGCAGATGTTCTTAAAAATAAATATCTTGCACCATGGGAAAAGCACCCACACGATATCTGGAAACGCCAAGCGAAAGCGATGGCTTCCATTGAAAAAACGAAACATCTTCAAGATCATTGGGAAGCAAAATTCTTTGAAGTTCTGGAAGATTTTAAGTTTGTTCCCGGTGGTAGAATTATGCATGGCGCAGGCCGGGATGATATTACGACTACATTGAATAATTGCTATGTTGTTGCCATTAAAGATGATTCTATTAAATCCATTTACGATACGATTATTAATGAAGCATTGACTTATAAGTATGGTGGTGGATGCGGACACGACCTTTCTACCCTTCGTCCTTCCGGGGATGCCATTAATGGTACTGGAGGAGAAAGTTGCGGGCCAACGGGTTTTATGAACCTGTTTTCTGAAAATACCAACACCATCGCACAACATGGTCGTCGTGGGGCCAATATGCAAACGCTCCGCGTGGATCACCCGGACATTGAGAAATTTATTGAAATTAAGACCGGTAACGTGGATATGGTAAAATATTCGAACATTTCAGTATTCCTCACACATGAATTCATGGATGCTGTGGAAAACGACAATGATTTCGATCTCAAGTTTGACGGAACCGTTTATAAAACAATCAAGGCCACTGAGTTATGGAATAAAATTATCAAACACGCCCACGCCAGTGCTGAACCAGGATTGTTATTCTGGGATACAATGAAGGATTATCATAATGCTGAATATTGCAGTCCCCTCATTTCAACCAACCCCTGCGCAGAACAACCTCTCCCTGACGGCGGGTGCTGTAATTTAGGTGCAATAAATCTGGAAAGATTCGTTGACGAAAACGGAAATTTTCTGATTGACGAATTTAAAGAAACCGTTTCTGTAGGAACCCGTTTTCTAGACAATGTGGTTGATTACAATTTGGATAGACATGCACTCAATGATCAAAAACAAAACGCCTTGAATGATCGACGAATCGGCTTAGGTATATTAGGGTTAGGAGATATGCTCGTTAGAATGGGCATAAGATACGATAGTGAAGATGCTCTCCAGACCGTTGATCAAATCATGAGTTTATTCAGAGACACTGCCTATGAAACCAGCATTGAACTAGCAGAAGAAAAAGGATCGTTCCCTCATTTCGATTGGTCTGGATATAACAAAAGTAAATTCATTAAAAATCTACCAAAATCAATCCGCGAAAAAATTCGTAAACAGGGAATTCGAAACTCAACCCTTACGACAGTTGCCCCAACAGGTAGCGGTGCGATTATAGCCAGAGTCACTTCGGGAGTGGAACCTATCTTCGCCACATCATACAAACGACGCGTAAAACAAAATGACGGTTATGGCCAAACTTTTGATGAATATAAAGTATTCCATCCTGTTATTGGACAATTGTTCAACGGGGATGATGAACTACCTGATTATGTGGTTACTGCCCATAATATTGATCCATTTTTCAGGGTAAAGATGCAAGGACTTATTCAAAAATATATAGATAGTTCCATCTCATCAACTGTTAACCTTTCTGAGGACATCACTATTGAAACAGTTGCAGAAATTTATATGGCTGCTTATAAGTCCGGTCTTAAAGGAATTACCGTTTACAGAGAAGGAAGCCGGGAAGGTATTTTAATAACGAATCCCGATCATAATGAAATAAAGGAACCTGTTCAGGAAGTGGAAGAAGCTCCCAAAGAGACCAAACCGGTAGAAAAAGCGACACGGACAAAAACAGCACCTCGAATTCGCCCGGTTATTACAACAGGAGCCACCCGTCGAATCCGAACCGGTGAAGGATCCCTTTACATTACCATTAATGAAGATGATAATGGGTTGTGTGAGGTCTTTACAACCATCGGAAAAGCCGGCGGAAATGCCGCTGCCCAATCCGAAGCCATCAGCCGTTTAATTTCGTTAGCCCTTCGTTCAGGTGTCGACCCTTATGCCATTGTGAAACAACTTAAGGGAATTAGTGGACCTAACCCAACCTGGGAAGATGGACGCTTAATTCTTTCTACTCCGGATGCCATTGGTAAAGCATTGGATGATTACTTGAAACATCGTGAAACTAATGGATCGAGTGAACAACACGTCCAATTCACACTGGCAACTGAGTCGGATACTGTTTCACAAAAAATCGCTGACTTCACAACTAAAAGCCTGGTGACTTGTCCCGACTGCGGAAGCACAGTTCAACATCAGAGCGGCTGTGTAACCTGCCCAAGTTGTGGTTTCTCAAAATGTGATTAAAAAAAATAAACCAGAATAAAAAAAAGCCCTTCTAAACCAATAGAAGGGCTTTTTTAATGACTATCATCAACTAGTTAAAATTCCATCAATTCTTTTTCTTTATGTTCGAGCATTTTATTTAGTTGCTCGATATGGCTATTTGTTAAATCCTGTATTTCAACCTCAGATCGTTTAATTTCATCTTCCGATATATGACCTTCATCCTTAATGGTTTTTAGGTGATGATTTGCATCTTTCCGAACATTACGGATAGCAATACGGCCATCTTCAGTTAATTTATGGACAACACGAATCAAGTCTCGGCGTCTTTCCTCAGATAACTGAGGGATTGGAAGTAATATGACATCACCGTTATTATTCGGTGTAAGTCCCAGGTTACTTTCCATAATAGCCTTCTCAATATTCGGCATCACAGTTTTATCGAACGGCTGTATAGTAATTAATCTTGGTTCTGGGACTGAAATATTGGATAATTGATTTAAAGGCGTTATGGCACCGTAGTAATCAACGGTCAACGATTCAACGAGCTCTGAATTGGCTCTTCCCGTGCGAACCTTTGCCAGCTCCATTCTTGTATGCTCCACCGCCTGGTCCATACGATGGTTTGTATCATCAAAAATATCTTTTAGCATTGTTTCCTACTCCGTTACCAGTGTCCCGATGTCGTCACCCAGTAGCATTTTAACCATTGATCCTGAATCATTCATATTTAAAACACGAATGGGTAAATTATTTTCTTTACAGAGTGTAATGGCTGTTAAATCCATTACACGTAAGTTTTTATTCAACACATCTCTGAATGTAATTTTATCAAACTTGACAGCATCTTTGTGTACAACCGGATCTTTGTCAAAAACACCGTCGACTTTTGTTGCTTTCACTACAACTTCTGCATCCAACTCAGTTGCCCGTAAAACGGCTGCTGTGTCGGTCGTAAAATACGGATTTCCAGTTCCACCAGCAACAATCACGATTCGGCCTTTTTCTAAATGACGCAAGGCCCGCCTGCGAATGTAGGGTTCTGCTATTTGGCTAACAGTAATGGCGGATAAAGTTCTTGTGGCAACTCCAGTATTTTCAAGAGCATCCTGAAGACTAATGGCATTCATGATGGTGGCCAGCATTCCCAAATAATCTCCGGTCACCCGATCCATTCCTTTAGAGGCTGCCTTCATTCCTCTAAATATATTCCCGGCACCGACTACCAGAACAATACTGACGCCGAGATCATGGACCGACTTGATTTCGTCGGCTAATTTTATCGCATTCGAGGGATCAATGCCATATCCGCTGGACCCGGCAAGTGCTTCTCCGCTGAATTTCAGCAGAACGCGCCGGTAGATGGGATTTGACATTATTTTAGGAGTCAGTTAAGCTTGACCGTTGCTGGTAATGTTCGACTCTCCAACTGCAAATCGTGTATATCGGCTAATGGTGATATTCTCACCCAGGGTAGCCACTGCTTCTGTAATTAAGTCTCCCACACGTTTATCAGGATCTTTGATAAATGGCTGTTCCAGTAGACATATTTCTTGAACAAATTTGTTGATTCGACCATCAACGATCTTTTCAATAATATTGTCCGGTTTTCCTGAATCTTTTGCTTGAGAAAAATAAATATCCCGTTCTTTCTCAAGAAGGTCTTCAGGGATATTTTCCCGGGAGATTGCAACCGGATTGGTTGCAGCAATCTGCATGGCCAGATTATGAGCTAAATCCATAAAACCGTCTGTCTTTGCAACGAAATCAGTTTCACAGTTTAATTCAACTAACACACCCAAACGCCCGCCATGATGGATATAGGAATAAACAATTCCTTCTTTTGCCTCTCGCGATCCCTTTTTTTCTGCTTTGGCAATGCCTGTCTTCCGTAGAAATTCAATCGCTTTTTCAATGTCGCCATTGGAATCTACCAATGCCTTTTTACAATCCATCATTCCGGCACCAGTTTTATCACGTAATTCTTTTACATTTTGAGCACTTATACTCATACAGCTTCCGTTTCCTCGATTACTTTTTCATTTGAATCTTTTTCCAACTCGTCCGCCGTTTCTTCTGAAACGGATACTTCTTGAGCTTCCTCAGAAGATTCTTTTACTGTTTCGACAGGTAAAGCTTCTTTGGCTTCGATCACTTCTTCAACATTTTCTTTCCCCATGGCCTGCAGTATTTCATCAGCAACGGCCGCGATAATCAATTGAATCGTCCGAATAGAATCATCATTGGCTGGAATAGGATAATCTACAATTTTTGGATTTGTATTTGAATCAACAATCGCTATAACAGGAATTTCCAATAAATGGGCCTCCTTAACTGCAGTCAATTCAAAATTCGCATCTACGACAATAATCGCTTCCGGTAAACGCTTCATATCCTTAATACCCCGGTGCTGATCTGCCAGTTTTATTCTTTCACGGTTCAACATTTGAATTTCTTTTTTGGTTAGATTTTCATAAATACGAGATCCTTCTTTTTCCAGAAGTTGTAACCGTTTAATACTTTTCTTAATCGTTGAAAAATTAGTTAATGTTCCTCCCAACCATCGTTCCACCACATAAAACATACCGCATCGATCAGCTTCTTGTTGAACAATATCCCTAGCCTGCTTTTTGGTTCCTACAAAGAGCACTTCACCATTCTTTTTCACCACATTACGAATAAATTGCAATGCTTTTTTCAGGTTTTTTAATGTTTCATCCAAATTAATAATATGAACGCCATTTTTCTCCATAAGAATATAGGGTTCAAAGGCAGGATGCCATTTACTTTTCACATGCCCAAAATGAGCACCTGTACTTAATAAATCTTCAAAATTAACGTCAGCCATAAATCCTTACCGTTTAGAGAATTGAAAATGTTTGCGAGCTCCAGGTTGTCCGTATTTTTTACGTTCAACTTTCCGGGCATCTCTGGTTAAAAACCCTGCGGCCTTCAGAGAAGGTCTATTCTCGCTGTCGGCTTGAACCAACGCCCGTGCGATACCGAGACGAATGGCTCCTGCCTGTCCGGTTAAGCCCCCCCCCCTTACATTGACTTTCACATCATATTTGTCTGCAGCCTCTAAGGTATTCAATGGTTGGGTAACCACTGTTGCCAAAGTATCACGACAAAGATATTGTTTAAAATCACGCCCATTAACAAGAATGGTTCCTTTCCCGGGCATTATTCGCACCCGAGCGACAGAAGCTTTCCGGCGTCCTGTTCCTATAAAAACTGTGTTAGACATATTTTAGATATCCAATGGTTTAGGTTGTTGCGCTGAATGAGGATGATCCGGGCCGGCATAAATTTTTAAATGTTTCATAGTAGCACGCCCCAGTTTATTTTTTGGAAGCATTCCTTTAACAGCATTTTCGATAATTCGTTCCGGATATGTTCTTCTCAAATGACTGAGTTCAGTAAACGTAGTACCACCGGGATAGCCTGAATGACGAAAATAGGTTTTATTTTTTTCTTTGTTACCGGTCACTTTTACTTTTTCGGCATTTATCACCACGACAAAGTCACCCATATCCATATGAGGGCTAAACGATGGTTTATGTTTTCCTCGTAAAATTTGGGCAACTTCACTGGCGAAACGACCAAGGACTTTTCCGTCGGCATCGGCCACGTACCAATCTTTCTGTATTTCTGATGCTTTTATTGTTTTTGTAATCATAATTCTTTCTTCGGGTATAGCCTTTGAATTTAGCTAAGCCATTTTATCTCTGGCAATTATTATTTACGTTTTAAATCAGGTAATTTTCTATAGAGTCAATATGTGATTCTTTGCCAGTACTGCCTTCACTCTTCCCTTCAAAGACCTTCCGATAAATGGTGAATTGATGGATTTGGAAAAAATATCTTTCCTTGAAAACCTCCATATTTCTTCAGGATCTATCACGACCAATTCCACCGGTGTCTTAATAGAAAATAAGTCCGGATCAAATCCCATGATATTACGTGGATTTACCGTGATTAACCGAATAATGTCCACCCAATCCATCTCTGCTTCTTCAAACAGGACCTTAACCACAGCTCCCAGACAGCTCTCCAAACCGATCATTCCAAAAGCAGCCAGATCAAATGTGGATTCTTTTTCTTCAATCGTATGGGGTGCATGATCCGTGGCAATGCAGTCAATGACCCCTGTCTTTAAGCCTTTAATCAACCATTCCCGGTCTTCTTGACTACGGATTGGCGGAGCAACTTTTAGCTGTGTATCATAATGGATTAAATCTTCATCTGTGAAAAACAAATGATGAGGGGTTACTTCGGATGAAATACCGGCGATTTCTTTCTTAATATTCTCTATATGCTCCACTGCTAATCGGGTTGAAACATGAGGAACATGTAATCTAGCTCTTGTGAGTTTCGCCAATTCCAGATCTCTGTAAACCATTACCGCTTCCGACTGAACAGGGTTCCCCCGGAGTCCCAAACGTGTCGACATCAATCCTTCATTCATTAATCCTCCATTTCGAAGAAAATCATCTTCAGCATGATTAATGATAGGTTTATCAACCATTCCACCATATTCCAACACACGTCTCATCATTGCGCCATCCATAATGGAAAGACCATCATCACTAAAAGCAACAGCACCTTCTTGAGCCATTCCAGCCATCTCAGTTAATTCCTTACCCAACTGACCCTTTGTTGCCGCCCCGATTGGATGGATATAAATGGAACAATTTTGCGACTTTTCAACAATAAACCGGACAGACTCCGGCGAATCAATCGGTGGATGGGTATTGGGCATTACACAAACTCGGGTAAACCCCCCAGCCATTGCCGCTTTGGATCCGGTTTCGAGTGTTTCTTTATCTTCTCGGCCAGGCTCGCGGAAATGAACGTGTAAATCGCAAAACCCATGGGTGATAATCTGCCCATGACAGTCAATGACATTGGTATCTTCTATATGGATTTTTCCAATCCCAGCTATTTTGCCATTTTCAATAAATACATCGCCTTTAAACTCTTTTTGATGAAATGGATCCAGGATCGTCCCACCCTTTAAAAGTGTTCGTTTCTGTAATTTTCTCTGGATCATGATTCTGCCTTTCCACCTAAGAGTAAATACAGGATAGCCATCCTTGACGCGACCCCATTTAAAACCTGGTCCAAAATGATCGCCTGATCGCTATCTGCCACAGAACTTTCGATTTCAACACCTCGATTCATCGGTCCAGGATGCATGATGACAATCTCTTTTTTATGATTGGCTAATCTTTGGGAAGTAATTCCAAAGGTAGAACGATATTCTCTAATGGAAGGAAACAGGCTCACTCCCATTCGCTCCATCTGGATACGAAGAATATTTAATGCATCAGCCCACTCGATCACTTCGTCTAATTGGTAATTGACATTCACACCCAGTTCTTTTATATGAGGAGGAATTAAAGTTGCTGGTCCACATAAAGTCACTTCAGCACCCATAGTGAGTAAACCATAAATATTACTAAGTGCAACCCGGCTGTGAGAAATATCCCCTATGATACCCACCTTTAATCCCTTCAAATATCCAAATTTTTCCCGAAGACTGGTCATATCAAGAATCGCTTGTGTTGGATGCTCGTGGGTGCCATCACCTGCATTGATCACAACAGCTTCCACATATTCTGTTAATTGTTTCGGGGCTCCGGGTGTCGGATGACGCATCACGCAACCATCTATTTTCATTGCCTCTATATTTTGTACGGTATCTTTAAAACTTTCTCCTTTTTTTAAGCTGGATGTAGATGCAGAAAAATTGATGCTATCGGCACTTAATCTCTTTTCTGCTAACTCAAAACTAATTCTGGTTCGCGTAGAATTTTCAAAAAAGAGATTTACAATGGTCATTCCCTGGAGAGATGGCACCTTCTTAATCGGTCGGTCCAATACTTCTCTGAAGGTAAACGCAGTGTCAATGATGGTCTGAATATCCTCTTCTGGATAACCATCTAATCCCAAAAGGTGCTTGCTTTTTAAACTCATTTTTCCTCTCGATAGGAAATGAGAACCACCTCATCACGCCCATCGATCTCCCTGAGTAATACATTGACATGTTCCCCATCGCTTGTTGGAATATTTTTTCCTACGTAATCAGCTTTAATGGGCATTTCACGGTGTCCTCTATCGACCAGCACTGCTAATTGAATTTTCTGTGGGCGACCAAACGCCATCAGGGCTTCCATGGCAGAGCGAATGGTTCTACCGGTATATAAAACATCATCCACCAACACCACTACTTTGTTATCCAGTGAAAAATCGATGTGTGTTCCTTCCACTTGGGGCACTACCAATCGTTCCCTGAAGTCATCCCGGTGAAAAGTAATATCCAAAGCGCCGATTAAGACTTCTTTCCCCAGATGATCCTGAATGAGTTCTCTGAGCCGTTCCGCAAGGGGTTCCCCCCGAGTCCGAATCCCCACCAAAATCACCGATTCATCTTTGTCATTCTTTTCAATTATTTCATGAGCAATCCGCCTGATCACACTGGCAATGGCATGGGTATCTTCAATTACTGTTCGTTTAACGTTCACATAGTCTCCCTGTTAATAAAAAACCCCCGGGCAGCGGCTTTTTCCTAAAATCGGTTTGGCTGAACGGAGGTCTATTCCCTGCCCTTTTCGCCCTCACAGGAGCGTTTTAAAGGATCATCTTCGCAGGAAAATTAACCTATATTTCCCAGACGCCCAATAGGTTTCCAAATTCAAATGTTCCCCAATGGTTCCAATTTAACTTTTTTCAATCATTTAGAAATCAAAAGGAGAATTATCAACTTTTTCATTAAATTATACCAAAGAAATCAGGGAGCATTATAATGAATTTTATCCATGGTCACGAAGTGATGGAAATGATGATCAAGACCGGTAAACAATACACCTTAGAAACATTGGAACAGGAAATTTTTACTCATTTTGGAAGTGAAACCCGTTTTTACACGTGCTCTTCAAATAATTTAACAGCAAGGGATCTTATCCATTTCCTGGCAGGAAAAGGAAAAATTACTCTTTCTGATAATAGATTCACGACAGACGCTTCCAAAATCTGCAATCATTAATTATTCAAATACTATCCGATGAATTATAATCAGGATCGGATTAATCTATCAGTCTAATTCTCCACGGGCAACTGTGAATAAAGTAATCAATTATGCCAGACTTTCATTTCGATAATCAAGCTGAACTCCATCACCATTTTTCCAAGCATTGTTTCAATCGGGCTTCTGAATTAATGGAACAATCACATCGGACACAGGAAGAGACAAAAGATATGGTTAATTATTCTCTAGCCTCCCTCTTTCACTGGTCCAAACGGGCTGACTGCACCCAACAGCAAAAAAGTATTGGTTGTTGGCAGATATCCAGATGCTACACCTTGGCCGGGGACTTGGATCAAGGGGAACGATATGGGAAACTGTGTCTCAAATTCAGCATGGATGAGCAGCCATTTTATCTTGGATACGCCTATGAAGCATTGGCGAGGATCGCATCATTGAAAGGTAATAATCAAGATAAAATACACTATTTGAATAAAGCAAAATATCAACTGAAAATAATCACAAACCCGGAGGAAAAGTCTTTACTGATCTCTGATCTAGAATCAATTCGTTAATTCTTCTATTTGAGTAAAAGGTTGCATGCGAACTGGAATGGCTTCACTAAACACCGATCCATACCGTTTACTTACCACTCTTTCATCCATCACAATAAACATACCTTCATCTTCAATGGTTCGGATTAGGCGGCCAAATCCCTGTCTAAATCGGACGACAGCTTCCGGAACACTATATTCCATAAACGCATTTCTACCTTGTTGATTCAACATTTGTCCGTAGGCCTGGGTAATGGGTTCGCTTGGCACACTGAATGGAAGTTTTGCTATAATCAGAATCTCCAGCAAATCCCGAGGTAGATCTACCCCTTCCCAAAATGAATTTGTTCCAAGTAATATACCATTATTTGTCCGATGCATCCCCCGAAGCATAGCATATCTGGAAGAACCGGGAACCTGAGCAAAAATAGGCAAGCGTCTTCCTTGAGGTTTATTCAATAACTCATGATAGGCTTGGCTCAAAGCTTGCCGGGATGTAAATAGTGCCATAATTCTGTTGTCAAACGCTTGGTGACATTGATAAATCGCTTCGGCTATCAGGGCAGGGTTTTGTCCGTTTTTTCCACTGTATTGATAATATCGAACTTGCTCATCATAATAAAAAGGACTGTGGAACTCACGGGTATGAACGGTTTCATGATCCATCAAACTCAATCCAGTCCTTTGTAAAATATAATCAAAACTTTCCTCGACTCTGAGAGTTGCAGACGTTAGGATACATCGTTTGAGTGATAAGAAAAATGATTTAGCTAAGTCGTCCGCTATGTCCACCGGGGCTCCGTTAATGGAAACATAGAGTTCTTTTTCTCCTGACCTTGTATTACGATACTGTCCCTTTTGCCAGTAAACCCATCCATTTTGCTGATCATGGGTCAGCAAAGCCAGCTCACTTAGTAAAGAAGTGATAGCATCCATGGAATGATCAAATAATTGAACTAATTCACCTAAATCGTCCTGATCGATTAACCCATCTAATTGACTTAATATATTTTTTACATCATGCTGGACTTCTGAAAGTGACAATTCAAAGTCCTGAATTTGCTGATAGATACCACCATATCCTTCGGTCAAATTCTTCAAAACAATGTACTGTGGATACATTATGGAGTTTTTAATTCCTTGGGCAACCGATGATGCCAATTCAGTAAATAAGTTCTGACCAGTCTTTCTAGCCAGTTCGCAATCCCTTTCCAGAGATTCATAAACCAGCCTGATTTCATTATGATCATTTAGGAATGATCCAAGTTTTTGAGTCCATCTTTTTGCGCTGGTTGTGGATGGATCGATAATATCAATAATTGCATTTAATTTGAATAAGTTTATTTCAGATGTCAATTGACCATAGGCGATATCGACCAAATTGTGTGCTTCATCGATAATCACCGTCTCGAAATCTGGCAATAATCCAGGATTGCTGATATTGGACATTAGTAGTGCATGATTAACCACAATCACTTGGGATTCCTGAACAGCCTGGCGAACTGGTCCAAAAAAACATCCATTATTGGCTGCGCATAATGCCGTTGTGCAATATCCAGGTTCACTTTGGATTAAATCGGCTACTTTATAGGGTCTGAATCCCCAAAACCCTGCACATTCTGATAGATCACCCGTCTGGGTAACATTTAACCATGCGATAATGGGAAAAAGAGATTCAATTTCATCTTTGCGTAATAATGAGTTTGAATCAGCGATGAGCCAATTTAGCCGGGTCAGACAAATATAATTACTCCTTCCCTTTAAAACGATTGCATGAAGTGGAACATCTAACGCCTTGGCCAACAGGGGAAGGTCCTTATTAAATAATTGATCCTGAAGATGTTTTGTATGACAGGAAATTAGGACGGATTGTGATTGGTGTTGGTCAAATGCTTTTTTTAATGCAGGAAATAAATAAGCCATGGATTTTCCTAATCCAGTGCCGGCTTCGATGGCACAATAACTCTGATCCTCATCAAGCATGTCTGCGACAAATTGACTGTAATTCTGTTGCGACTTTCTTTCCTCAAAATTGTCCATTACCTGACTCAATCGCCCGCCTTCAGAGAAAACATTATCAATCGTAATATCCGCCAGGGTCCCTTTACCATTCGATACAAAAACATTCTTAAAAAGGGGTTTTTCAATTTGGCTCTCTACTAATCCCGATTTGAGATTGCCCTGAGTCTTCAAATAATTAGCAATATTGATAAACAAATGTTTATTATGAAAATCAATGTTTTTCATTAATGTTAATAGCTTTGAAAAGACTTCTAGAGGATAGCTGGCAGCTTCGTGGACTAAATGTTGAAAAATAATTCCTGTATTCTCAGTGTCCGCTTCAGCCCGATGGGCTCCAATAGCTGATAAATTAAAATACTCAGAGACGGATCCTAAATTATGAGTAGGGTGAAAGAACAGGAATGTCCTCGCCAGTTGTAGTGTATCGTATAGTGGACGTTCAATATAGGTTCGGTCATACCGTTGGCAAAGATTTTTCAAAAAATGGATATCAAAAGAAATATTGTGTGCAATCAGTGGATAATCTTCTAAAAATTCCAAAAGGTTATCAATTATATTTCGCTCAATGGGTGCATCTGCCACCATGGCGTTGGATATATTAGTAATTTCAGTGATAAAAGCATCAATAGGTCGTTCTGGATTTACAAGCGTCACAAATCGATCGACTGCCTTTCCCCCTTCAAACTTAATGGCAGCGATTTCAATAATACGGTCTTGATCAGGACTCAATCCAGTGGTCTCAAAATCAAAAGCAATATAGGTCGAAAGATCGAGGATCCTTAAAACGTCAGATGGTTTCATCACAGACCTGCAAACACACGGGCCACATCAATTAACAATGAGGGTTTATTTCGTACAGCTGCCATAAATAATTTAACCAGGTTCCGATCCTTTTCTGGAATATTCACAACTTTGGATGCAATTTTATTCAAATCCTTATCTGAAAATTTATAAATAGCCTCTTTAATCCGGTAATATTTCTCATGATTTTTCCCCCCTATTTTATGCCAAGCTTTTTCATAAGCCTGAAGGTTTTGTTTCGAAGGACCTCCGTTTTTCAGCGCTTTTACAGCCGTTTCAGCAGCCAGTAATCCACTACGCATTCCCGGAGTAATACCACCACCAGTTAACGGATTGCAAGTATGGGCAGCATCTCCTACCAGCATCAGACCATCAGATACCATCTCCTTAACACTCTTTGCCACCGGGATACCCCCTACCACTGTCGTCAGAACAGAGGCGAAAGGATATTTCCAATTTAAAAATTCATCCAGAAAGGATTGGGCTGATTTTCCTTCTCTGGCAAATTTTCCTGATATACCCAAACCAATGTTTGCGCGATGATGTCCTTTTGGAAATACCCACAAATATCCACCAGGAGCCCACCGTCTAGATAAATAGAAGTCAAACATATTTTCCGTGCAATCGATACCTGTAACTGTTTTTTGAATCCCCGATTCAATATCTTTCAAGACAAGAGTGGTTTTTAACCCAGCCCATCGACCTACTCTGCTCTCAACACCATCGGCTCCAATTACAATTTTTGCTCTTTTTTCGAATGGTGCCCCCATGTAAGTCCCTTTGACGCCCACAATTCTACCATCATCGATCAGCAAACCATTTACATAAGCTTTTGTAACGATTATTGCCCCTTCCATGGCAGCATACTGAGCCAAATCATAATCAAATATGCGCCGGTCAAGAATATAACCTTTTTCAATGAGATTAAATTCTATTTCTGTTTCGTCCGGTGCAATTAATCGAATCCGATCGATGGTGGATGTGAGCCATCGTGGATTGGGATCTACAAAAAGTCTGATTCCCTGATCGCTGATGGCTTCCCCACAACGAACCGGTATACCAATATCCCTATCCTTTTCCAGTAGCAGGACCGTTAAACCTCCCTGGGCTGCTATTCTGGCGAACGTGGAACCAGCCGGCCCTCCTCCAACAACAATACAGTCGAACTCTTTTTCATTCAGCCACATGTTAATTCACATCTTCAGGCGAATATGGGTTGTGGGACGTCTGATATAATACGTCTATTGGACAAATGTAAACACAGATATCACAATCGATACAAATCTCATGATCAACAGAAATTTCCGCTTCCTTTAACTCGATGCAGTTCACAGGACACACGCCGACACAACACCCACAAAAATCACATTTATTAGCAGCTATATTAATCATGATCTACCGAAAAAGTCGGATACACGATATTGTATCGAAAATAATTATAAATTCGAATTCCAAAAAACAGTATTCCTAATGGTATTAATAGCCAGGGGAGTCGAACAGAAACAAACATTGCATAAATGAAAATAGGATAAATTCTGATTCGTTGGATATGCCTTTTATGTTCTGGGAAAACCAGAGTTACCAGTAAAAAGGGGGTGTAAACAGCTGATGCGGTGCTGATGACCGGGTCATCTAGTATGATCCCAAGAACTATGCTGGATATGGAAAGTAATAAGCTAACTACTACTATCCACTTCCCAGGTTCGTATCCTTTTTCGTCAACCGTATCCAGATTGATTTGAAACATTCCCAAAACAGATAGGTAGCCCATGAGATATGGAAGAAATGATTGAAGTGCATTGAAATAGTTTCCACTTAACCAACCCCATCCTGTAATAAAAAGCAGAAATGAAAAAAGAATATGTTCAATGATGAGTTTCCAATTGTTTACAATTCCATTGAATGAAAACTTTTGTTTTTCCATAGTATATTGAAATATACCTGTGACAATCACCAGAGTAATCCAACCAGACAATGGGGAAGACTCGTTCCAGAAGGTAAAACGATCTATGACTCCCTCATGGGCCGCAGTGCCAGAAGCCATCAGGATCCATAGCACAAACCAGCGGTAAGGATTAAATTTCATCAGTCCATCCAATTTTTTTGAGAACTCTGATAAAATTAAATAAAGAGATGATTCGGTTGGAATGAGTTTTGAAATAATCATCAGATTAGTTTTAATCCGAATAGTACATCAAGGATTTCGTTTAGAATAATAAATCCGACAACGGTTGCTGCAATTCCCAAAAGAACCGTGATAA
>CAYXMX010000044.1:0-14624 GCA_964466265.1 uncultured bacterium
CAGCCAAACGGATGGAAAACTTAAAAAATGTTGGCTGTGAAAATTGCCACGGTCCTGGTAGTGCTTATAAGAAAAAGAAAATTATGGAAGCCATTGATGCTGGGACTGCATCAAGAGATGAATACGGTTTATTAAAACCGAATGAAGAAAGTTGCAAAAGGTGTCATAACGAGCGCAGTCCTTCATATAAACCTTTTAACTTCGAAGAAAGAATAGCTGAAATTACTCATCCATTTCCTGCTGATATGAAATAACTTTTTACTTTATTCTTTTTACTCAGAAATATCAAATTCTTGGTAAAAATGAATCCATATTTCCACATTAAGAAGCTGTCTTAATTGAAGCACCACATAGGTCATGATAAATACTCACTAATCTGATTTAGATACTATTCAATTAGAATAATGCCTTATGTAGAGAATTTTATCTATCAGGAAATGGCTCATATAATGGTAAGATTTATTAATTGAATAATACAAATCCATTATCGAATTCTGAATTTCTAATATGACTGTCATATCGGTTATATTGGAGTGTTTTTTATTTGATATAATTGCTGTATAATTACCCATGCTGAAAAGAATATTATCTTTATTATTCCTGTTTGTCATCGGAGTAAGCGGAACAGAATTAGATGATGGAATCTCTGCTTACCAAAATCGCGGTACTGGATCGATAGGAATTAGAGCTGAATCAAAATATATAGACCAAGCCATTCAATTATTGGAATTAGCCTCTACTGTGGATATGATGGAAGAAGAGGCGACACTTTATTTGCTGAGAAGTTACTATTATAAAGGGACGTTTGTTCTTGAATCGGAAGATGCACGTAAAGCAGAGTATAATAAAGGAAAGAAGTTGGGTGAAAAGATGATTTCAAAATATCCGGAATCTGCTGACATTCGATACTGGTACTTAACTTGCCTTGGGAAATGGGCAGAGGTCTATGGAATCCTTACTGCAGCAAAAGAAGGTGTTGCGGGGCAGATGAAACACCACTCAGAAAAAATGATTGAATTGGACGACCAGGTTGAAAATGGCGGAGGATACTTCATGCTGGGAGCGGTCCATTATAAATCACCCTATATACCTTTACTTTTATCCTGGCCGGATAATGACGAAGCCATCCGTTGGCTGACCAAAGCAGTTGATACCGGGAGAGCAACACCAGTCCAAAAGAACTATTTAGCAAGAGCATTATTTAAAGATGGTCAGAAAAATGAAGCGATTCGACTAGTCAAATCGGTTGCATCTACACCGCCGAATCCTGATTTTCTCGTAGAAGAGCGATTTGAGATTAGTGAAGCAAAGAAGCTATTAAATGAATTTGAATAGGAGTCTAAATGCGTTTTAAAAATATTATGTTAGCCCTTTGTGGTCGAGGCGATGAAGGAGAAGTAATTAAAGTGGCCGTTGAATTAAAAAATAAACTGGGAGCAAACTTAATAGTGGTACATGTGAATGACTCACATGCTGGTGAAATGTCTATGATGATGGAAGCACCGCAGAAATTTACAGAAGAGGATATTCGTCAATGTTTTGCTGATACCGGATATGAGAAAGAATCAAAAGAAATTTCTGTAAAAATACTTAAGGACGAAAGCACTTCAAAAATACTCGCTATGGAAACTGAAAATATTGACCTGCTTATTCTGGGGCACCGGAAACAGAATGTATTTAAAGAGCACTTTTTTGATTCAATCGATGAGGGGATTGTAAATCTCTCGTATTGTCCGGTGATGGTGGTCCAAAAAAAATAGCTCATTCAAACAATTGATAGATCTTAATTCCAATATTTTATCAACTAAACTTCAGAAAAAACCTAATGGATAAATTATTCACAGCTTTGCTTCTTAGCTCTACATTGATCATAGCTTCTGCAGATCGATTATTTCATTCTACGCCTGACCGAGAGATAGATATGATCCATATGTTTATCAATATTAATGTAAATATTGAGGAAGGATCTATATCAGGTAGTGTTAGCCATACATTCGCACCTCTATCCAGCGACCGTAAAACGATCTCATTTGATGCTGAAAGAATGTCCATACAAAAAGTGACCATGAACCATCAATCTCTCAAATTTCATCAGGAAGACAAAAAAGTAGTGATTGATCTTGATAAGGTTTATGGTTGGAATGATACCATTACCATTAAAATAGATTATTCTGCCAGTCCGACGTTGGGTTTTTATTTTATCCGTCCCGATTCAAGTTATCCAAATAAACAGTTGCAGGCTTATACCCAAGGTGAAGATATGGATAATCATTTTTGGGTTCCACTTCATGATTATCCCAATGATAAAATGACCTGGGATTGCCAGGTGACTGTTGATGACCCCCTCAAAGTCATTTCCAATGGAAAATTAATATCCACGACCCGAAAGGGGACTAAACGGACATTTCACTGGAAAGAAACCATCCCCAATGTCAGTTATTTACTGGCAATTGCCATCGGTGATTATAAGAAGTTTGAAGATAATTGGGAGGGTATTCCCGTTGATTATTGGGTTTATCAAAAATATAATCATCAGGACGCGCTCCGATCTTTTGGTAAAACACCAGAAATGATCGGTTTTTTTAGTGATATTACCGGTGTGAGATATCCTTTTGAAAAATATGATCAAACGATTGTAGAAGATTTCATGTGGGGTGGGATGGAAAATGTCACCACGACTCACCAGACCGATCGAACCATGCATCCGGAAAAAGTTCGTCCCATTCATACAAGTGATGGGTTGGTTGCACATGAATTGGCCCATATGTGGTATGGGGATTACCTGACAACCCGTAATTGGCCAAATATATGGCTAAATGAAGGGTTTGCTACTTATTTAGAGCTGCTGTGGACTGAACACGATTCTGACCTGGAATACGCCGAATATAAGCGATTAAAAAACTTGGACGCGACGCGCTGGGCAGATAAATCATATAGAAGGCCAACCTTGCAACATTACTATTATAACTCAATTGAATTATTTGACTCGAATGTTTATGCAAAAGGGTCCGTTATTTTAAATATGATTCGAAAATATATCGGAGACGATGCATTTTTCAGATCACTGAAAACATACACTCGAATCAATGCCGCTAAGAATGTTGAAACATCCGACTTAAAAAAAGCATTAGAGGAAACCTCCGGGTTTAATCTTGATTGGTTCTTTAAACAGTGGGTTTATCAACCTGGAATACCTGATCTAACAGTCAATTATCGTTATAGTCACCGCAGCAAGATGGTTTCGATTACTCTGAAGCAAACCCATGATTATAATGAAACATCCTTGTTTAAACTACCGATGACGGTATTGATTTATAACGGGGAATATCATCGTTATAATATCTTTTTTGATAAAGAAGAGGATACATTCACTTTTCCGTCAAAGAATAAACCACTGATGGTTATTGTGGATGAAGGATCACAAATTCCAAAAAATTTAACATTTCACAAGAAGATAGATGAACTTTTATACCAGTTAAAAAATGCGCCAACAGCAAATGATCGCATTTGGGCCGCCCGCGAACTGCGGAATACACGATCCACCAACAGGATTAAAAAGGCTTTGATTTTTGCACTGACTTTCGAGCCGAAATGGTACGTCAGGACAGAAGTGGTTACGACTTATCAACAATTGAAACCAATTAAGGGTGAAGTTGAATTAATGAATTTATATCAAGGACAGGATGATCGGGTAAAACGCTCAATCGTTCAGGCTTTGAAGGAATATGATTCAGATAAAGTGAGTGAATTCCTAATTGGCGTTATTGAAAATGAGCAAAACGACTATATAGTTAGTCATGCCTTATCTTCCTTGATCAAAGTGGATTTGGAGAAAGCAAAGGATAAATTTGATTGGGCTATGGATAAAGAATCACACAATGAAATTATCCGTTCAACAGCATTAAGAATTTTATCTGAAAAAAAGACTGACGATAACCTGAGAAAACTAAAAGATTTAGCGGTTTATGGTGTTTCACCCTACGGATTAAGACCTGCTATTTTTAGACAAATTGCTTCTTATAAAGAAGATAATCCCGAATTAATGAACTATTTTGAAAAGAATATTCAAGATAAGTCCAGAAACGTTCGTTGGGTATGCGCTAACCAAATTGTTAAATATGGTTCGCCGGATCAATTTGCATTGGTATTAGATATGGCTGATAAAAGTCCTTTAAGAGGTAGAAAAATATCAGATATCTATGATGCATTGGATCAGCGGCTTGCAAAAGCAAAGAAATCCAAAATGAGAAAAGAAATAAAAAATACAGAGAAAATGCGAACCATGTTTATTGATTATGCTGAAGATTGGGCCAATAAATAAATGATATCGATCTGGTTAACGCCATCAGGCGCTGACAGAGATTATTTACAAAAGATTATTTTAAATTTAGCATTGCAGCATGATGCTCCACTTTTTTCGCCTCATTGCACTCTTTTTTCACCTTTTGAATCAGTGAAGCTTTCATTAGAAGAAATTTTTCGTAAGGTTAAATTATTTCCACCGGTAAATGTCACTGCACTTCAACTGAGTTACAGTTCAACTATTTGGAAAACCGTGTTCATTGAGTTGAAGAAATCATCAAACCTCACCAAGCTTAATCGATATTTTGAATCTCTTTTACTCCCATCTCAACCCAAGAAATTTTCTCCTCATATTAGCTTAATATACAAAAAAATGGACGCCAAAATTAAAAGGGATATTATTGAGAAATTATCAATCAAGGATTCATATTTGATGAATAAAGTTACTGCGATGAAAACTGGACCAGACGTCACCGGCTGGGAGATTAAGTCTGAAGTTTATTTATCAGGTTGATGAAAACCTCAATTTCGTTCTAATTGCAAAAGGATGATATTGTACAACTCAACATTTCTATCTCAACTTAAGTCGGCCAAATGATCGATGGAGGTTGAAAATATATTACCCGGGAGAGAAATTGAAAAACAACCCATTGGTAAAGAGTCATGATTTCCCTAAATTTGCCGGCTTATTTAGAACAAGATTTATAAGGAATATTTAAAGATGGCAAAAGCAACCTCGTTTGCAGATAAATCCAAAGGAAAACATAAAAATACGAAAACCTTTGTAAAATATATTAATAGTGTTAAATCAGAGAAAACAGGACATTGGCGTTTTAATGAACAAATGATTGCCTTAAATGAAGGTGAAAAATTGAATGATGCACTCAAACGCATTGAAACTGAATCCAGTGCGATGGATATGGAAATACCTGAAATAGAAGTTTCATCTGAAGAACAAACTACACTGCCTGAACCAGAAGGTAAGGTTGATTCAGAAGAAATGGATAATAATGCAGATAGTGATGCATCAGAGAAAGAGACTTCGAAAGAACCCAGTTCTCAGGAGTAACTTATTGGAGAGGTGTCCGAGTGGCTGAAGGAGCACGCTTGGAAAGCGTGTGTGCGTTTACGCGTACCGCGGGTTCGAATCCCGCCCTCTCCGCTCAAGGTACGAACGTCCATAGGTCATTATTTATTGAATCAGGAGGCGTGGCAGAGCGGTTGAATGCACTGGTCTTGAAAACCAGCAAGGGTTTACCCCCTTCAAAGGTTCGAATCCTTTCGCCTCCGCTAAACCTACTTAAGGCGCACGTTATCTTCGGCTGGCTGTCCACCTACGTGACGATTGGTGTTACCTTATTCAGCGAGCCGGATTAGCATTGCAGTCCCAGCAGAAAAAGGTCTTTTATTTCTAATAAAAAATGTATGTGAAAAGAGTAAGCTAATCATTCTAATTTCCACAAGAATTGATTAGCTTTTCGTTGTATGTCTGATATGATTTCCCCAAAAGTCCGCTTTGCACCCAGCCCCACAGGAGAATTACATATGGGTGGAGCACGGACAGCTTTATTCAATTTCCTGTTTGCCAAACACCATGAAGGTGAATTTTACCTGCGAATTGAAGACACCGACAGAGAAAGATCAAAGCAGGAATATACCGATCAAATATGTGAATCTTTACATTGGCTGGGATTGACTTGGGATGGGAAAATTATTTATCAATCGAACCGAGGGAAAAAATACAGGGAGGCGATCCAATCCCTGTTGGAAAGTGACCATGCTTATCGATGCTATTGTACGAAAGAAGACTTGGAAAAATCACGCCGTGAGGGAAATTTTCAATATCCGAAAACATGTCGACATCTTCATGATGATACCGTCAAAAAGAATGTGATTACTGGGAAACCATTTGTCATCCGGATAAAAATTCCAGAAGGAAAGACTCGTTTTCAAGATATGATTTATGGAAATATTTCCGTGAATAATACTGAAATAGATGATTTTATTATTGCAAGATCGGATGGATCTCCTACCTATAATTTGGTGGTGGTAGTGGACGATGATGACATGGACATTTCCCATGTTATCCGAGGGGAAGACCATATCAGCAATACGACTAAACAAATACAGCTTTATCAGGCACTGGGATACCAATGTCCTGTATTTGCTCATCTACCCATGATTTTAGGACCTGATAAAAAACGATTAAGTAAGCGCCACGGCGCGCCGGGAGTCCAGCAATTTAAACGGGATGGATATCTGCCAGATGCGGTTTTGAACTATTTGGCTTTATTGGGATGGAGCCCTGAGACAGAACAGGAAATTTTTAATTTAAAAGAAATGATTTCTGAATTTGATTTACCCCAAGTGAATAAAAAAGCTGCTGTTTATGATGAAAAGAAACTTCACTGGGTCAGTGGGCAGCATATTCAAAAGCTTGAAAACGATAAAATTCTGGAAGGTATCAGGTCGATCGATCCCCATTGGGGAAATGGAAGCGATTTGTCCTTCCTAAAAGAAGTGATAAACCTTTTGAAACTGAGGGCTAAATCCATGGTGGAATTTATTGAACAGTCTGATTACTTCTTTAATGATCCAACAGAATATGATGAAAAATCAGCCAGAAAAAATTGGTCCAATGAATCAGTGAACGGAATTATACTTTCCTTTAAAAACAAATGTGAATCACTTGAATCCTGGTCACCGGATATGATTGAAAATGAATTAAGAGCCATGGCAACCCGAAATGAAATGTCCGCCGGGAAAATTATTCACCCTGTTAGATTAGCCATCAGCGGAGTTCCCCATGGACCTTCATTATTTCACATGATGGGTCTCCTTGGCCGGGATACCTGTGTCAGACGATTGAATCACGCTTTAACCCAATTGCCAATACCATGATAGAACCCACCTCAAATCGCCATTTTATTCAAAGAATAATTGATAAGGACCACCTGACTGGAAAATTCGATGGAAAGGTTCAGACACGTTTTCCACCGGAGCCCAATGGATACCTCCATATCGGCCATGGCAAGGCCATTTGTGTTGATTTTGGCATTGCTGAAGAATTCAATGGAAAATGCAACCTGAGGTTTGACGATACGAATCCGATTGCAGAAGAAGAAGAATATGTCCGGACCATCAAAGAGGATGTAAAATGGCTTGGATTCAAGTGGGATAAATTGTGTTTTGCTTCCGATTATTTCCAAAAATTGTTTGATTATGCAGTTCAACTGATTGAGCAGAATGATGCGTTCGTTTGCGATTTATCGGCAGATGAAGTCAAGGCATCGCGGGGAACACTGAAAGAGCCGGGGAAGGAGAGCCCTTGCAGAAATAGGTCTGTCGAAGAAAGCCTGGCCCTTTTTCATCAGATGGCCAAAGGAAAATTCCCTGACGGATCTAAAACATTACGTGCCAAAATCGATATGTCCCATCCAAATCTGAATATGAGAGATCCGGTTATTTACAGAATTTTACACACCAGCCATCACAGGACGGGAAAAACCTGGTGCATTTATCCTATGTATGACTGGGCCCATGGTCTGGAAGATTCCATTGAAGGGGTGACACACTCATTATGTTCACTGGAGTTTGAAGACCATCGTCCGCTCTATGATTGGTTTCTGGACAAACTGGGTGTATTTCATCCTCAACAAATTGAATTTGCTCGTCTGAATTTGAGTTATACTGTTTTATCAAAACGGAAATTGAAACAATTAGTGGATGGCCGGTATGTCCATGGCTGGAATGACCCGAGGATGCCCACTCTTTCCGGAATGAGACGGAGAGGATACACTCCAGAAACCATCCGCACTTTTATGGATGAAGTGGGGGTGGCCAAAAGAGAAAATATAATGGAAATGGCCAAATTGGAATTTATTCTTCGGCAGCAATTGAATAAAACTGCCGACAGACGACTGGCAGTACTCAATCCATTGAAAGTGGTCATCACCAATTATCCCTCCGATGAAATAGAAGAATTGGTTGCAATCAATAACCCGGAGGATGAGCAATCGGGAACACGAACGGTGCCTTTTGGTCGCGAGATTTATATTGAAAAAGATGATTTCATGGAAGAACCGCCCAAAAAGTTCTTTCGACTGGCCCCTGGGCGTGAAGTTCGTCTGCGCTACGCATATTTTATTACCTGCCATGAAGTCATCAAAGACGAAAATGGCCATGTGGTTGAACTCCGCTGTACGTATGATCCGGAAACAAAAGGGGGATCAGCCAGTGATGGCAGAAAAGTAAAAGCCACTCTCCACTGGGTATCCGTAGAAAAAGCCATGAATGCTGAAGTTCGGCTATACGATCGCTTATTTGCCAAACCAAATCCTGATAATGAAGATAACTTTCTTGATGCCTTAAACCCTCATTCATTAACCGTCCTGAAAAATTGTAAATTGGAGCCCGGTTTACAACAGGTTCAAGTAGGGGACCCCATTCAATTTGAGCGTTTGGGATATTTCTGCAGGGACTCGGACTCGACCAATGAAAAGCCGGTCTTTAACCGAACAGTGCCCTTGCGAGATTCCTGGGCAAAAATTGAAAAACAATCCCGATAGATTTGCATTGGTAAAAAGGGCTATTTCCTACTAATTTGATAAACCATGTGGAAGCATATTCAACGGAATCTGGCATATTTATCCCTGTTTTCCTTTCTTCAGGCAGGACCTTCTGTCTATCTATATGTAATACAATTTGAAAATATAACTCAGGAAAAAAGCATTGATTGGATGAGTCAAGGGTTTGTAGATATGATTCATTCAAAAATGGGAGACAGTGATTTTTTGAAACTTCGTAATCAGGAAGATTTAGAAGAAATAATGAAAAACAGGACCCTGTTGCTTCACCAACCCAGGGGGTCTAGAAATTTTTTATTATTAGGAAAGTTTGAACGAAAACTGGATCAAGTTCATATTAATGTTCAATTAGTAGATATTGCCACATGGGAAGAAGTGGACCGTAGAAAGATGTCCGGTTATTACAATGAAGTGTCATCACTCAATTTAAAATTAGCCTCTACTGTTGAAACGATGCTGGGGCCATTTATTCCGGAAATAAAACTGAAGTCAAGTATTTACCCTGAGTTCTCTATTGATAAGTCACCAATAAAAAAATCAAATATTTTTACTGAATCTAAAAAAGTGGGTAGAAATATAGATACTGCGATTGGTGAATTAGAAAAGACGATGGATTTTGTAATTGGAGCCCGCAGTGAATCATCAAAAGATGTTGCTGTAAAAACAGGGGATGAATGGGTATTAGAAATTGGAAAGAATTCTCAACCTGATTATAATCCGGAAAATGATGCAAATACTAATATGTTAATGGATGTGTTGGATAACCTGATGAATAGTCCATACGATGTGGATATGAAAAAGCCGGTATTTGAGTATGATATTGATGATGCCAAGATAATGAACGTTCTATTTGAAGTAGTTTACTCATTGAAAGATCATATTATTCAGGATATGTTGAAATCATTACCCTATTCAGGATTAAAACAGGATGGTTCTCTTATGATTTTTTCTTTTAATAAGGAAAAATTCAATATTTCAAATTCGTTAAATGAAAAAATCCGGTTTGGAAAATACAGGGCCATTCCCGTAGTAACTTTCCTGGATGATTCCAACAAACCCACCGTAGTGATAGTGGATTCTCCTGAAGCAGCCATTCATCAAATTACGTCAGATAATGTTTTATATATTCCTGATCATCACTTTTCACCTCTGATTGATTTTGCAGTAGGGGGTTGGTCTATGCAAGTCTCCATGGAATCTATAAAAATCCCTATTACTTATTCATTCTCATTACCGATAAAAAAGGCAGATAGTATTCGCAAAGTCAGTTTAAAGTTTGTCCCAGAAACTGAACTGTCATCTTACTTACAGACCATTCTGTAAGTAATCCTTATATTCAATCCGTTTTGATAATGTATCCAAGGATTCATAGATGAAAAAATTTACACTCTTTCTATTTTGCGCAGCTTCTTTACTTGTAGCGGAATCTTCATCGTCAACCATTCCAAATATATCGTTAACACTGCTAAATGGAGATGAAACTGAGCTATATACTTTATTGGAGGCGGGACCTGTTCTAATAGATTTTTGGGCCACATGGTGCGCTCCGTGCAAAAAAGAAATGATTTATTTAAATCGATACCATGAAAAATATATTAAAGATGGATTTAGCGTGTTGGCGGTTAATACAGATAGTCCAAGAAGTATTTCTAAAGTAAAAAGTTATATTCGTTCCAGAAAATATTCTTTCATTGTCGCCTTGGATCCAAATCAACAACTTGCCCAACAATTAAATGCGACATTACTTCCCACGTCTATTTTAGTTAATCAGAAAGGAAAAATTGTCTGGTTTCATCAAGGCTATATTCCCGGAGATGAGATTGAAATAGAAAAACAAATTTTATCTGTACTAAAAAGAGAAAGTATCGAGGATTCTACTGAGTGAGAGTCCATTTCCTTTTCATTATATTCTTAACATTATTGGCAGGACAGACATCCTTTACCGGAAGTATTGAAACCCGAATCGGAGAGAGTCGAAACGCCACTTATTACAACGAGTCACTTATTAATACACAAATTTTATTCAACCATTATCTAAGTTGGATACAATATGAATTCAGTGACCCACCGGAATTGGGACGAAAGATCAACGGTATTAGAAAACTTCGTCTGGAATATAAGAAAGGACCCATACAAGTAAAATTGGGTGATTTATACGAAATTTGGGGTAGGGGACTCATCTTAAATTCCGTAGATGACCAATCCATTGATAGAGATTCCGGAATCAGAGGAGTGGGTATAATGTATAAAACTGATTTATTTAATATCCAGTTTTTAACGGGTCGGAGCGAACTATCATCTACTACAATTTATTCTCCTGGCTATAATACAAGAGTACCTAATTATACTACAGTCCATAATTTATATGGGATAAATAGCGAAATTGTTAAAGGTAAACAAGTTGTTGGATTCACATTTTTACAGTCTAAAGAGTTCCACCCCGTCAATACATTCCCGGTAGATACACTGGATATTAAAAACAGATTTATCGGGGGACATTATATTTTAAATCAATCCTTGGTGGATATGTATTTTGAGTATATCAAAAACTGGTCAACTCAACTGATTCCGGATCAGGAAAGATATAAAAATCATAAGGATGGTCGAGGTTTTTACGGGAATATTAATTTCTATTTTCCGTTATTCTCTTTCAATATGGAATATATTAATTATCGATTTGGGACTTTGGATCCTGCAAATCGATGGAATAATGTTGACAATTATGGGATGGCACAGGATTTTCAGAACCCACCCATCGCAACCCGAATTCATGAAACGACTTTATTAAACAGAATTTCCCACCAAACTGATTTTAATAATGAGGTGGGATATAAATTTGAGGTGATTAGTTCTCTGAGTGATCGTTTCGAGTTTTTAGGTAGCTATTCTAGGTCCAGCAGATCAAATATGTGGTACATTAATGAAGATTATTTATGGGAGAAAGAAGGAAAACCGACAATCTTTCCTCTGACCGATCCGGCAGCAACTCCTTACCAGTCACTATATGGAGAAATGACTGGATACTTTTTTGACTATGCAATGGATATAAAAATCGGTTATGCTGCTTCAGAGGATAAGATTGATCTTTCATACTATACTAAAACAGATATTAGCAAAAACCTTTATTATACGTACCAATCGGGCCAAACTATTCCTTTTCATATCGGATATACATTTAAAAGTGGATGGAGCCTTGATGTGAAATTCGAATCCCAATTGTTAAAGAAAGGAATTTGGAAATATGAAGAATTAAACGGGACGGTAATCGCAGATAGCTTATCCAGTGAATTTCTGGATGACGACGGAAATCCCGTTGACTCTCAGAAAAATGTATTTTTAAGTATTGGAATTGGAAAAACGCCTAAATGGACAGTGGCATTTACACTGGATCGTTCATCCATTAGCGAGTCTACATTTAGTTCCAACCAGGAAGTGTCGCCCAACAGCTCAAATTCTTTAGAAGATCTTCTGGGATTAGATAAACGGAAAAATTGGGTTAACATTGAATTTGTTTATAATGTGACTACTTCATTAAGGGTATCTCTAATGTACGGGTCATTAAAAGGCGGTTTACTTTGTGCGAACGGGATTTGTCGTTTGATTGAACCATTTAACAACGGCGTAAAATTGGGGATCACTTCTGTATTTTGAAGACTCTATCACATTTGATATATGATCATAAAATGCTAACTTTAAGACACATAAACCACCAGATAAATCCATGAATAAAAAATCAATTTTCTTTTTTCTGATTATTTCAACACTTCTACTGGGTGCCAGTAAAAAAGCATTAAGTGAATTAATTACATCTACCACCTGACCATCCTGTGCTGCTGCGGAGCAACAGCTACACAATTATACTAATCCAACTCATTCGAGTTATGTCGGAGATGATGTCGCAACAAACTGGATCCAAATCCATTATCATGTCTGGTGGCCTGCTCCCGGAAATGATCCTTTCTATGCTTTTAATCAATCAGTAAATCAAGCAAGAAATAACTACTATAATAACAATTATACACCCCACATGTTTACCGGCGGGGAGGACTCCGGATCAAGTCCCAGTAGCTGGAGATCTCAGGCGATGAGTATGATGGGGGATATCACCCCTATAACGATTGAGTTAAGTGGGGGGATTACCGGTTATGATGTTTCCGTCAGCGTTACTATATCGAGCGAGTCAGATCTATCCTCTCAACCAACGCGATTATTTATTGTGGCTACGATGGATTCTGTACAATATACCGGTACAAATGGATTGGCTGTTCATCAGTCAACCATCATTGAAATGCTCACAGCAAACACCGGAGATAATATTAATTTGGATGGTTTAAATGATGTAACAATGAATTATACGTGGTCCATGGATTCTGGCTGGCCGAATAACAGCAGTGTTTCCTGGGATATAAGTGATTTAAATATTGTAGCATTTATTCAAAATTATACGACTAAAGAAGTGTATCAGGCAGAAGTTTCGCGAGCAAATGAAATGAATAATGATACCGACGACGATGGGGTAGTCAATATGGAGGACAATTGCCCAAATACTTACAATCCAAACCAAGATGATATCGATGGAGACGGGTCGGGAGATGCTTGCGATGCATGTGATAATGTCAACGTTTATGTACTCGGAAATATTAATGGAGATGTTGAAAATGGTGAACCGTTAATAGATGTATTTGATGTCCTGACCTTGCTGGATCTTGTCTTGATGGATGACTATCCAGGCTGTACACCGGAAGTATCTGATTTTACCGGCGATGGAATTATCAATTATATGGATGCTATATTCCTGGCTCAATATATTTTGAATCCAAATGGTCGAAGCGAAATAGGGATTAATGGGGAAGAAGGGACAGTTAGCCTTTCCTTTCAGAATTCAATATCATTATTGACCCTTTCTAATGAAAACTATATTAGTGGGTTTCAATTGGATCTTTCTGTAGATAACGGATCGTCATTGGGTGAGATTGAAACGCCTGAAGGTTGGGTGATCAAATCAAACCATCAAGGGAATCTATTACGTATAATCGGGATTGATCTGTCCGGTAACCATGAACAAAATAGAATTCAATTTTCATTTTTAGGCAAAATTAATGGTATTAATGAAATCAGTGCGTGTAATCCTTCAGGAAGAGAGATTATGTTTAATGCAAGAAAATCAACTACATTCATCGAGATACCAGATAGAGTGAATATAGGTCAACTCTATCCCAATCCTTTTAATCCGGAAATATCGATACCAATATCAATTCCCTATGAAATGAAAACCAGAGTGTTGGTTTATGACTTGCAGGGTAGATTAACAGCTACCCTGTTGAATGACCAGTATTTAACAACGGGCAAACATCTTATTAAATGGGATGCGAGTCACTATTCTTCAGGTGTTTATTTTATTCAAATTCAAACACCTGAAAGTATTGACATTCGAAAAGCATACTTAGTAAAATAAATAACAGAAAAGATTTTCAGTAAAACGGACAGGGTGTATAAATTCGCCCCCTGTTTTTTAGATAAAGATGACATTGGGGCGTCGTCTAATGGCAGGACACCAGATTCTGGTTCTGGTTGTTGGGGTTCAAGTCCCTACGCCCCAGCGATTGGTAGAACGGTAACTGGATAATGGTGGAATGGTAACTGGTTATTGGTGAGCAGTACTTTACTGTTTACCGATCTACAAGTTACCAGTGACTAATAACTAAAAAAAAATGCGCCCGTGGCTTAATTGGATAG
>CAYXMX010000045.1:0-14205 GCA_964466265.1 uncultured bacterium
TCGTTGAATTTGATTTCAGCGAACCCTGTGCTCTCTGTACAGTAATGGAATGGAAGGGGTCTGTTCCCCGGAAAGATTATCCTATGATGCTGGTATGCAAATCCGGAAAAATTGTCGGTACCATTGGTGGTGGTACCATGGAAAAAGAAGTGATTGAACTGGCCTTGGCTGCTCTGAACCATGATCAGACAGCTCTGGAATCCTTCGATTTTACCAACGATGATTTATCCAAAGATGGGGGACTCTGCGGTGGGACCGTTAAAGTGGCTGTGGAGCCGTATACCGAAGAAGTTCAATCTTTCTGGTCTGGGTTGATGGATCATAAAAAAGGCCAGGCGTGGTTCACAACATATAATTTTGTGACAAAAGAAATCACACGTCATTCTGTGAATTCACACCATTCATCAACTGACATTCAAACGGTTCAATTAATCGAAGAAAAGAAAAACAGAACACTCATTTCTCCAGATGCAATACGTCTTTTTCGCTATGTAGCTCCGGAGCCTGTACTCCACATTTTTGGGGGAGGTCATGTGGGGAAAGCAGTTGGGGATCTGGCTCATTTTGTTGATTTAAATATTACGGTTCATGATGACAGAGAAACCTTTGTTTCAAGTGACAGGTTTCCTCACGCAAAAAAGCGGTCTTTTGCTCCCATCGAATCTCTCATAGAAAATACGTCTCTTCAACCGTCCGACCTGGCTCTGGTTGCCACCCGTGGACATCATTATGACTTAACCTTAATCCGGTGGTTACTATCTTCATCTGCAGGATGGATCGGTCTCGTCAGCAGTCAGCGAAAATGGAAAATTTTAGCTCAAGGACTCGAAGAAGAAGGGGTTACTCAAAAAGATTTGGATCGGGTTCAGGCTCCGGTGGGATTGGATATCCATGCACAGACTGTTCCAGAAATTGCTGTGAGTATTATAGGGGAGATTATTACTTATTTACGGAGTTCAAAGAAAATATAAACGTCTAATCACTCTTTTTTCCTGCGACCGCAGGATCAGCTGGCTCATGAAAAGCCAGACCGTGCCTGGCATGGTCGACTGTCTGAAACAGTATGTCCACCGATTGAAATACTGGGAGCAGATAATAATCTCTTGGCATTTTTTTCATGACATTTTGGACAAACGATTTCAGAATCAGAACAAGAAAACGAAACCAACTCTTCAAATTGGTGTTTACATTTTTTGCATTGATAATCATACATTGGCATAACTAATCCCTTTGCTCCTCTTTCACTTTTTCTTTTAATTGGTTTTTCTTTTCCTCATACTGAGGCATAGGAGAATGTCATGTATTCACTCCCATTTTGGGTAATAACACCCGGTTAATAAAATACCAGGCTACTAAAATAATGACTGTTAAAACGAGATCATTCATGCAGCAATTAATCCTTTCTTTAAGAACTTATTTAATTTTTTTTGATATCCACCAATCATTTTATTATTTCTTATCTTTTTTACCTGGCCAGGCCCACACCAATCCAATCAATGCACCATAGGCTGTACTATTTACAGGAGAACCTGTAATGGCGCACTCATTATTACAACCTATCGTGGCGTAATACAGATATCCCAGGAGTGCTCCCACCCCAATAAATAAGATACGTTTACTCACCGGAGGAGACTGGTCCCTGCCATTGGTTCATTCCTCCGAGAAGATTAATGGCATTATATCCGTGTTTCAAAAGGATTTTAGTCCCGGCGCTAGATCGGTTACCGCTTCTGCAATAGACAACAATTTTTTTATCTCTATAAGGTTCCAATTCACCAATCCTTGATTCTAAAGTTTGAACCGGAATCACTTGTGTGTTCGGGATCGCTTTGTCATTATGTTCAGCTTCTGTCCGGACATCTAAAAAAATATAATCCGGATTTCCATATAATTCAATCCCTTTGGATGAACTGATGAAGGCATTTTCAATCTTTTTTTCTTTCGGTGCGCTGCATGCATACAATCCAAGCAAGCCCGCCACCAATAATATTGTGTATTTTTTCATTTTTTATTCCAGTTTTAGGGTTTTAAATATTCGATTTTCCACATCCTGAGGCAATGGACTATGGGCATCAATGTTTTTAATCAGGTTAATTGTTTGCCGAACGCTGTCAACATAAATGAGACAATCAGGGCATTCCTCCATATGACGAGCCACAGCTTCAGCCAGGTTTGAATTAATATTTTTCCCCAGTTGGTCATGGACTAATTGAATGATAGGATCGTTTTTCTTATGAGCGTGACCTGTCATGCATTTGCCTCGATACAATGGAGATTTTTGGCCAGATTATCTCGGAGAAAGAGGCGGGCTCTCATGAGTTTAACTTTTACATTTGATTCACTTAATTCCAATAATTCAGCTGTTTCTTTTATTGACATTCCTTCTAAATCTCTCATAACAAATACCGCCCGATACGAGTCGGGTAATTTTTCCATAGCTGTTTTCATACAAGATTGAACAGATTGATTTTTCCACATGAGATCCACTTCATCCGGCCAGGCTAAAATTTGATTTCCACCCAATGGTTCAAAATCCAAACTATTTAACTGAACCTCTTTTTCCCTTTTACTTTTTTCGCGGATTTTTCCCAAAGCAATATTGGTTGCAATTCTGTATAACCATGTGGATAAAGCAGATTGATACGAAAATGTTTTTAACTTCTGAATCATGGTTAATAATGTTTCCTGTAAAACATCTTCCGCTTCACCATTATCCTGCAACATTTTCATCCCGACATTGTAGATAGCTCCTGAATGTATTTTAGCCAGTTCAGCCATGGCGTTCCTGTCGCCGGATTTTGCCCTCCTGATTAAATCTATTTCAATCTGGTTCAAATATTAATTAGCTAAGTAATAATTTAGTTTATCCACTAGAGTGTTTTTTGGAACCATTCCAATAATTCGATCCTGTTCCACCCCATTTTTGAAAATGATCATTGTGGGGATACCCGATACACCCAATTCTCTGGGTTTTATGTTATCATCGGCGTTTAATTTACCGATTTTTGCTTTACCGGCATATTCATCTGCTAATTCTTCAATAATGGGTCCAATCATTTTGCAGGGTCCACACCAGGGTGCCCACACATCCAATAGAGCTACCCCTTGGTAATCCTGAATTTCCTGTACCCAGTTGGCATCCGTAATTTGTGTTGTATTTTGATTCATTGAAAACTCCTAATTATCATTGTTACTTATTAGATGAAAAGGAGGTGAAAAAGTTACACAATATTTTCAAAATATATTATTCACGAGTATCTTGAGTCAGCCCTCATCGTTTGGGAGTCAGATTGTGTATGAAATGTGATTTGGATGGGATATGGATAAAGTTCAAAAGTGGGAATCACTCAGCAAATAGCTTATTTTAAAAATCCATATCCATCATTCCACCACCATCGCCATGATCTTTATTTCCCCGACCCCAGCGTTTTTTCTGCTCCATTTTACCGAATTGATAACTCATCACTAAAAATATTGTTCTGGGCTGACGTCGTCTTTCCGCATCCAGGATATAAACACTCCTGACTCCCGTTAAGTCATTCACAACATCCCTTTCTGTATGAATCGAGAATTGTCCACTATCAAATAAATCGCTTATTTTTAACGTAATATCGATTTTATTATTCAAAAATCCTTTTTGAATTGACAAGTCAGCAAAAAAATTACTATATATATTTCCCTCTGTAATTTTCATTGGACCCCGAAAGCGGCTTGAAAATTCAACCCGAGCTATTTTTGGAATCGTTAACGATGCCATACTAAAGACGAAGTATCCCCGGGTGGTGCCATTGAGATCTGCTTCTCCTGAAGCGGATATTCTTGAATTCCAGGAAGTGAGAGTCACCATCATATTGATCAGAGGCATGGGTCGGTAATTGATCATAAAATCAATCCCGTATGATTCAGCCTTTCCCCCATTGTCAGACGTATGCACCTCGTAGGATGTATCCTTCACTGCAATAAAGTCACTATCCCACCAACGTATTATATCTGTGGTTTTTTTAGAATATAAACCTGAGTTGAATGTTAATTTTCTTGAAAAGTGGGAAAAATTCAGTTCCATCACATCACTGAATTCCGGATTTAAATAGGGGTTGCCATTTCGAATAAGGGATGTGTCAAAGAAATCTCTGGGAAAGGGATTAATGGTTCGGCGCCGGGGACGATTCACCCTCTGGCTATAACCAAATTGCAGCTGATCTTTCTCTGAGAGAGATAATTTCCAGAACAGACTTGGATAAATATTGAAATAGGGATTTTCGTATGGCCCGTCCTTGATCGCCTGATCAATGATGGTTGTAAATATATTGACCGTATCCTGTGCCACCGCTCCATTGATATTTACATCCGAACGGGTATTCACTTGTTCCGCTCTGGCACCGATTTTTATGCCCAATCGTTGGTTGAACTCATGACCTAGCGTAAAATAAAAAGCGTGAATATTTTCGTTATAAATCAATTGGTAAGGCACCTCTAAATATTCTAAAGCATTATTAAAATGTTCAAGGGTACTTTTATAACCTGTTTCCAGCATCGTTTTCTGTGTAAATGGATGAACATAATCACCCTTAATCACCAGGTTCGTTCTCCATTCATCTTCCAGAGATTGCCCGGTAGATGGTGAATTTCCCGTGTAGGTTTGCTCTTCACGATCATTACTAAAAGAATAGGATATATCCAAATCCAGTTTTCGGGTTGGATCATCATAATCCCGCGAAAAACGGATATCCATATCTCTTGTGGAACCCATGTCAGAATTTTTCGAACGGACCTCTTTCGTCACCGGGTAAAAATAAAAAATATTTTCTTTCAGATCGTTGGAGTGGTCGCTGTAAGTGGCGCTGAAAGACAGGGTATTTTTTTTATTTAAATAATAATCTCCACCCAGTTTGACTGAATAAATTTCGGGAATTTTGATTCGTTCATTCCGCTGTGAAGATGAATCAGAATAGTCCGGATATTCGACAATAAATGACCTTTTACTAAATCCATCCTGGTTACCTAATCGGGTACTGGCATTGGCAAACATATTCCACTTTTTTCGTCGGTAGTTCATCATTCCGGAAACATTATATTGATTAAACTGACCGATAGAAATGGACGTATTTCCGTTCATTCCTTCAAATACACCTCTTTTTAAAATAATGTTTATTATTCCTCCCATACCATCGGGATCATACTTGGCAGATGGATTGGTAATCACTTCCACCCTCTCAATCATGGCGGCTGGAATATTATCCACGGTAGCCCGGCGATCTCCATGGGTTAATCCACTGGGCTTTCCATCAATGAATACGGTCACATTTTGGTCACCCCGAATGGAAATATTTCCGTCAATATCCACATCTACAGACGGAATTTTCTTAAGGGCATCGGATGCGGTTCCCCCCTGGACCGATAAATTTTGGTCAACAAAAAAGATCTTTTTATCAATGGTCTGAATCATTTGAGGCAATTCACCAATTACATCGATTTCTTCAAGTTGAACCGATGACAGGGAAAGATATATTTTCCCTAAATTCTGTTCAACGCCACCTCCCTCACCGGGAAATAAATAGACCGGTTCAATGATTTCTTTTTCATATCCAATAAATTCCACCAGCACCTTGTATTTGCCCAGTGGAATCTCCGAAATATAAAAATGGCCATCTGAATTTGTTACTCCACCGGTGATCACAACATTGTTTCGTATTTGAATCACAGATACCGAGGCATATTCAATGGGTTTATTGCTGATGGAATCCACGATGGCACCTTCCAGAATACCGATAGCGGGGGGATTCACTGGATGCCTGTCTTGTCCCATTAACGTAGCCAGACAGAAAATGAAGAGTATGAAATAAATTTTCATTCGTTCCCTAATTTATTTTAGTTTAAAAAATAAAGTCGTATACCTGTTAACGATTAGATCCGGAAAAACACTCGAAGTTAAATAAATTGTTTAATGTATGTTTCTGAAATTTGAAATGCTGATCTGATGAAACCTACTCATTTTCCCTTATTGATAATCTTCTATCAAACTATCCAAAGGACTTTGAAGCTTATTCAAATCCTTTTCCATAACGTGAAGGTATATTTCGGTGGTTTTCACATTTGCATGACCCATTAAATCCTGGATAATTCTTATGTTTACGCCCTTCTCCAGAAGGTGGGTGGCGAAACTATGGCGAAAAGTGTGACAGCTGACCCGTTTATTTATCCCTGACTGTATCACCGCCTTTCTGACCGCTTTTTGCAATCCGGATTCAAACACATGGTGGCGTCTGAAGACACCTGTCCGTGGATCCTGACTCAATTTTCTGGCGGGAAAAACAAATTGCCAAATAAACTCTCTGGCGGCAGATGGATATTTTTGATTCAACCCATCAGGGATAATCGTTTGTCCATACCCCCGTGCCAAATCTTCATCGTGCAACACCTTTACCTGTTTTACCTGTTCTCTTAATGGCTCCTTAATGGATTGTGGGAATAAGGTGAACCTGTCTTTTCCTCCTTTGGCTCCCCGAAGATAAATTTGATTCCGTTCAAAATCCAAATCCTTTACGCGGAGACGGATACATTCCATCAGCCTGAGTCCGCCACCGTATAATAAGCCAGCCATGAGCTTATGTTTCCGATGCATCCCGGAAAGAACAGAATAAACTTCGTCCCGAGTCATCACTATAGGATGTACTTTACGCCTTTTTGCCTTAACAGGTGCTAATTTTCCTTCGATGGGTATATCCAGGACACGCTGAAATAGAAAAAACAGGGCATTCATTGCCTGACGCTGAGTGGCGGCAGATATTTTTTCATTTACCGCAAGATGACTTAAGAATGAATCCAATTCTGGCTTACCCATTTTTCCCGGGTGAGTATGGCCACCGTGAAATTTGATAAACCTCATTATCCAGCCCGAATAGGCTTGTTCCGTTCGATAAGAATAATGATGATAACGCAACACCTGAATGACCTGTTCCATGAGTTTCAAATCCGGGTCAGGAATAAATTTTGGTTGGGATTGGTTTGCTAATTCCATAATTTTACCTTTGGAATATGTTAATAGACTATACTCACTTTTTTAATTTTACAATATGTGGAAAAGTACATATATTTTCCCAGACTCCAAACGCAATATCATAATAGGTGGTCAAAATTTACTCGCTATAAGGGTGATATGAGTCAAAACTTTCCGCATATTGACAACGTTAAGTCGCTTTTTAAAGAAAGATGTTGAATTATTAAATTAATTAAATCAAAACAAAAACTTAATCTTTCCCAACTTGAGCAGTATTTATCAAAAGCAGCCTGGATATTAAAGGGTCCCGTTGATGCTTCAGATTTTAAAGTATATATCTTTCCATTACTGTTCTTTAAACGAATCTCTGATGTTTATGATGAAGAATTTTCAACGGCATTGGAAGAATCTTCTGGAGATAAAAATTATGCTGAACTCCCTGAATTTCATCGCTTCATTATACCAAAAGACTGCCATTGGAAAGATGTAAGGGAACAGACTACCAATGTTGGACAAGCATTAGAAAAAGCCTTCCGTGGGATTGAGCAGACAAATCAAGAATATCTCTACGGAATTTTCGGTGATGCCCAATGGTCAAACAAAAATAAACTGTCGGATTCACTTCTCATTGATCTTATCGAACATTTTTCTAAATATTCGCTATCTAACTCAAATGTTGATCCTGATTTACTGGGACAATCCTATGAATATCTCATCAAGCATTTTGCAGATTTGACCAATAAAAAAGCCGGTGAATTTTATACGCCACGGTCAGTCGTTCATCTCATGGGACTCATCAACGATGCAAAAGAAGGTGATTCCATTTACGACCCTGCTTGCGGAACCGGTGGAATGCTCTTGGAATCCATGAATCATGTAAAGGATAAAGGAAAAGATTATCGTACTCTCAAATTATATGGACAAGAAAAAAACCTGACATCATCTTCTATCGCCAGAATGAATATGTTTCTACACGGGTTTGAAGATTTTCAAATTGTTCGTGGAGATACACTGCGGAACCCTGCTTTTTTTTATGGTGATGAACTACAAACCTTTGATTGTGTTATTGCCAATCCACCATTCTCATTAAAAGCATGGGGAGCCGGTGCTTGGGCAAGCGATCCTTATGGCAGGAACATTGCCGGTGTGCCACCAAAGGGAAATGGCGATATGGCCTGGGTGCAACACATGATAAAATCCATGAAGCCAGTGACCGGTAGGATGGCAGTTGTATTGCCCCACGGAGCATTATTCAGAAAAAATGCCGAAGGCAGAATCAGAAAAGCGTTATTAGGAATGGATTTATTGGAAGCCGTAATCGGATTGGGTCCAAATGCTTTTTATGGCACACCTTTAGCACCTTGTATCATGATTTTCAAACAGCAAAAGCCTGTTGAAAAGAAAAATAAAGTATTGTTCATTGATGCATCAGACCAAATCAGAGTTGGTCGGGCACAAAATTTTTTAGAAGAAGAACATGTGAATCAAATCTTTCTGTGGTATCAAAATTATGAAGATGTGGAAAATTATGTAAAAGTCGTTTCAATAGAAGAAATTGCTGAAAATGACTACAATCTAAATGTCCCGCTCTATGTAGAAAAAATTATTGAAGACAATTTACCTTCGGTGGAAGAAGCATTGGCTGATTTGAAACAAGCCTGGAAAGCAGCCCAAAGTGCCGAATTTGTATTCAAACAGAAATTGAAAGAATTTGGTGTGAAATGAATTTAGATCAAGTTAATCAAATTTTATCAGATGGTGAAGGGAAACGGATTGAATATAAAGAATCCGAAAATTCATTACCTTCTGATTTATATGATTCCATTGTCAGTTTTGCTAATACTGAAGGTGGCACGGTCATTTTAGGTGCGAATAATGATGGGAATGTTATTGGAATTAATCCTGAAAAAACGGCTCAATTCATAACAGATATTGCAACTGCTCTGATTAGCTCCGATTGTGTTTCGCCATCTTTATTTCTGGCACCGGAAGAATTTGATCATCCCGATGGAAAAATCGTTATTATTGATGTTCACAGAAGTTCTGTGCTTCATAACCATGCTGGAAAAATTTATTGGCGGGATGGGGATGCAGATTTGGACATTACAGCCAATCAAGTCAAGATAAGTGAGCTATATTTCCAAAAACGAAATTCATTCTCTGAAACGATTATCTACCCTGAACTCAAAATAGAAGATTTATCTGATAATTTATTTCAAGAAGCAAAATCAATCATACATTTTGTTAATCCGAATCACCCTTGGCTATCCATTTCGAATGAGCAGTTATTAAGAGAAGCATCTTTATACATCAAAGACTTTAATTCAGGCCTAGAAGGGCTGACATTAGCTGCGGCTCTTATTTTTGGCAAAGATACCGTTATTCAAAACATTCTTCCTGCTTATAAAGTGGAAGCCATGGTTCGTAGAGAAAATATAGATCGCTGGGATGACCGGATTACGCTACGCACAAATCTGATCCATACCTATCAAAAATTGATGGAATTTATTCGGAAACATCTTCCTGAAAAATTTTACATGGAAAAAGGTCAACGAAAAGATTTAAGAGAAGCCATTTTTCGTGAAGTGGTTGGAAATCTCATTGTCCACCGTGAATATACCGATGCAAGATCATCTGATTTAATTATCACTAATAAAGATGTTGTTACCACCAATCCGAATAATCCCAATTTTCATGGACCAATTGATCCAAAAAGATTTACGCCTTATCCCAAAAACCCTAATATACGAAAATTCTTTACTGCATTTGGCTGGACAGATGAAATCGGTTCCGGTGTCCGCAATACGAATAAGTATCTGACGCATTATGTTCAGAATGCGGAACCCTTATTTATTGAAGATGAATTATTCCGTATCCAAATTCCCATGGTATTTGTTACATTGGCAAAATTCTCCGAACCATTTCAAAATTGGCTGGATTTACCAAAAGATTCACTTCCACATCTTGAAAATGGATTGCAGTTTATCCAATTAAATTCTGACCTTGAACAGAGTAATTTTTCAAACCTGATTTTGCATTTGGTACCAAGCTGGAACGAAAAAGGTGCCAAGCTCACAGAATTGAAATGGCCTGATAAACAGGCACTTACAGCAGATTCTGTAAAAAAGGTGCCAAGCTGGGAGCAAAAAGGTACCAAGCTCATCCATAAAAAAGTTGGGTTCTTGATTAAGATTTTAGGCTTGGTTACTATGCCAATTGGATTGGAGCAAATGATGACTTGGCTGGATTACAAAAATCGAAAAACATTCAGAGATAATTACCTTTTACCCTTACAAAAAGTGGGGTTTGTGAGTTTAACCATCCCTGATAGTCCAAGCGATCCAAACCAGAAATACGAAATTACAGAAAAAGGGAAACTATTCCTTGCCGGACGGGACTTCTAACATGACCCAACAAGAATTAGAAAAATATCTCTGGGGTGCAGCCACTTATTTACGGGGCACCATTGATGCCGGTGATTACAAACAATATATTTTTCCGCTGCTGTTTTTTAAGCGGATTTCTGATGTCTATGACGAAGAATATGAGACTGCTTTGAAAGAAAGTAATCATGATTTAGAATACGCAACTTTTGAAGAAAACCACCGATTCCAAATTCCGGATGGTGCACATTGGAAAGATGTGCGGGAAGTAACCGTGAATGTAGGCACTGCAATTCAAGAAGCCATTCGGAGTATTGAAAAAGCCAATCCCGATACGCTTTACGGTATTTTTGGCGATGCATCATGGACGAACAAAGACCGACTCTCTGATGAAATTCTCACCAATCTGATTGAGCATTTTTCAAAGCATAGTTTGAACAATACTCATGTGCCGGCGGATCAATTAGGCGATGCTTACGAATATCTCATCAAACAATTTGCCGATGACAGCGGACATACCGCCGCCGAATTTTATACCAATCGCAGCGTGGCACCGCAGCTTAACCGCAATCCGTTAGCTGTCTTTATTTAAAATAGGAAAACACTTAATTATGATACTAAGCAAAATCAAATACTCAATCATATTAATTTTAATAACACAATTTGCTTTCAGTCAAAACATCTTTAAATCTATCGTAAAAGATGAAAACACAGGCTTTCCACTTACGGGTGTAAATATTTTTATCAAACCTATTAATACGGGTGGGACAACAGATACTACTGGGTTTGCTGAAATTTCGGACATTCCCGATGGAACATTTACAATAATCTTTTCCTATATCGGGTATTCATCATATGAGTTACAACTATCCTTCCCTTTACAAAATCCAAATGATATAATAACCATTTTATTAACACCTACCACCTTAAAATTAGAGAGTATTACGGTTACTACAACACGAACTAATAATAGAATTGAGGATTCACCGGTGCGTGTGGAAGTTTTAGGTAGGGAAGAAGTTGATGAAGAAATAGCAATAAGACCGGGAAATATTTCTAAACTATTAGGTGAAACGTCTGGCATTCAAATACAGCAAACTTCTGCAACATCTGGAAATGTTAGTTTCCGTATACAGGGTTTACCCGGTAAGTATACGCAATTACTAAAAGACGGTTTTCCAATTTATAGTGGGTTTTCATCAGAACTAAGTCTATTACAAATTCCCCCACTTGACTTAGAACAGGTGGAGGTGATTAAAGGATCATCATCATCTCTTTATGGCGGGGATGCTATTGCTGGAATTGTTAATCTTGTTTCAAAAACTCCAAAAAAGTCGCCAGAATTATTTGTTTTGCTTAATCAAACCCATAAAGGCGGAAGAGATATTAGTACGTATTATTCCAAACGAAATGATAAGGTCGGTATTGCCCTTCTTGCGAGTGTGAGCGAACAAAAAGCTTTTGATGTAAATAATGATAACTTCACTGATTTACCACAATTCAATCAATTTACATTAAACCCCAAGATATTTTTCTACTTTAATAATGGCGCTTCTTTAATTGGAAATATAACGTCATCCTTCGAAAATCGTGAGGGTGGTGATATTATTGCCATCGAAAAGACATCCGATTCACTACATACATTTATTGAAAATAATAAATCTAATAGATTTACGTCTCAGCTAAAGTTTGAAAAGAAGTTTCCACTAGGCAATGTTTTAACTTTTAAAAATAGTATGAACTATTATAAACGTGATTTTTCAAAGAACTCATTCAACATTAACGGAACTCAATTATCAAGTTATTCTGAATTCTCATATTTAATACAAAAGTCTATACACAACACAGTTGCAGGATTAAGTTTTATCACGGATAATTTTAAGCAAGATAACAACAGGTATGGATCAGTTATGGACAACTCTTTTTTTACAGCAGGGGTATTTGTACAAGACGACTGGAATATTAATAACAAGTATACGCTGCAAACAGGTATACGCGCCGATTATCATAATGAATATGGTATTTTTATTTTACCACGCCTTTCTGTTTTATATAAACTCTCAAACAGATTTTATATCCGAACCGGAGGGGGCATTGGGTATAAAACACCAACTACATTTATTGACGAGTTAGTATCGCAGTCCTATGATAAAGTATTACCTATTCCAGCGACAATTAAATCGGAATCTTCACATAGCGAAACCATCGATATGAATTATAATACTATTATTTTAAACGATATTAGTCTTACTATAAATCAAGCCTTTTATTATACACAATTGTTATACGCTGTAATACCACAGTCCGATTCATTAACCAATGGGGTTTTAGTTTACGAAAATGCAAAGGGACCAATTGTGACAAGAGGCTACGACACCAACATTCATATTACACGTGATGAGCTTAGTCTATTTGTTGATTATAGCCATACTCACGCACAAAAGAATTATGCTTCAAACAATTCTAATTTAGAATTAACACCGGCAAATAAATTAAATATTACCCTTACCTTAGAAGAAGAATATAGTTGGCGAACAGGTATCGAAGTCTTTTATACGGGAAAACAATATTTGAATGACCAGACTCAAACACGTGATTATTGGACATTCGGCTTAATGGTAGACAAAATATTTAAACATTTCTCAGTCATAGGTAATGTTGAAAACATTTTTGACATACGGCAAACAAAATTTGAAGACGTAGTAATTCCACCCCTTAATGATCCTACTTTTAAAGAATTGTGGGCACCTTTAGACGGTATTGTTGCCAATATAGCATTGAAAATACGATTATGAATAAATAGTAAAGTAATCAAGTTTATTATTTTATCAATAACAGAAAGCCAGCTAACCACCGCTTGAGTGGACGTGAAACGCTTTTCGGTGAATTTCGTGTTTTGTGGTTATGCATACATAAATTTTGAAAAAGAAAATTGGGTGACATCATTTTTCACGCCCCTCATCTTATCCTACTTGCTATGAAAGCAAGGAAAAAATAGAGGGTTTTTAAGTATTTAAGGTAAATCTTATAAAATGTAGCTTATTAGATTGTATTTTGAATGGATTTTCACTCATTTCAAGCGCACCTTTCCAAAAAGAGTTCAGTTAAGTTTTCCGAAAATATCTCCTCTACTCCCGATAACCGGAATAGGACATCTCAAGCTATTTTTATTTTCGTCGGTTGTTAAGTTTCCCGACTAAGTTGCTACGGACGCCGAAAGCGGGCAGTGTAAAACTTTGAGGAACTAATCATGCTGCTGATACTTTTAATATACAAAGCCAACAAAGCATTGGAATGATTCACCGGTTTTTGATAAGAAATGCATCATCAATCTCCTTCCTGTCTTTATTGGTTCAGGAAAAAAATAAAGTAAGGTATTTAAACAATGAAAAACGATAAGAAGGGAGCGGGTGTTAAATTTCCACCCCCACTGGTTTTTTTATTTTGGATCATAACCGGATATGGAATTCAACAGGTCTGGCCATTAAAAATTGGAAGCAATTCTTCTTATCATTTGGAAGGCTGGATCCTGGTTATGATAGGAATTATTACCATCCTGACCATTAAACGAGCGTTCACCCGGGCAGGGACCAGTATTGAACCATGGGATCCTACTTCCAAAATAATAACGACCGGCTTTTATGCCTATTCCAGAAATCCCATTTATATCAGCCTTTGCATTGTATCAATGGGAATTGGTATTCTTTTAAATAACATCTGGGTATTCATCAGTATTATACCTTCTCTATTTATTATTTATTTCATGGCCATCAAAAAAGAAGAAGCATATTTAGAGGAAAAATTTGGGGATGAATATGTACAATA
>CAYXMX010000046.1:0-12481 GCA_964466265.1 uncultured bacterium
TATCAGACAAATATTGTCTTATATAGTAGACTCATATTTTAATCTATATATAATTTTTTGATTTCTTCTACGTTTCGTTTTACTTCATCCACTAATTCCTGTGGTTCCAGTACTTTCACATACATACGCCATCCAAGTATCCATGTAATCAACTCAGGCGTAATTCCAACTTTCATTGTAAGGATGAAATTCCCCTTTTTATCAGACTCAACCGTTTGTGATGAATGCCACGTTCGTCCCTCGATGTGGTGGCGGATGTCCTTACTGAATTGCAGCTTTACCACTACCTGTTTCCCGGGGAATAAGCCAAACTTTCCTTCCCAATATTCGTTTTCAATAAATGGATGATCATTTGGAAAGAATTCGTTCAGCAATTCCAATTTTCGGATACGTTGAATAGCCAGCATTATGAAACTTTTGTAATGCCGTACATAAACAATTACATAGAGTCCACCATTATAGTGCACCATTTTTTCCGGTTCAATATGAAAAGATTTTTCCTTTTGTTCGTAGGGGTTGTAGTAAGTCACCTTGCATTCGGTTCTACGAATAATCGCAGAGATTAAATTATTTATGGTTCCGCCGTGTGGAGAATAATCAAATAAACCGGAAGAATAATTCTCGAATAAATCATCAGCCTTTCCTAAATCAGTCTCCAAAAACACACCTTCCGGGACTATTTGGTTAATTTTTTCGATGAGTGATTGAATTTCTTTTTCAAAAGGTGTTTTTCGGAAAATTTTCAGGTTCGCTTTCAGGATGTGCGCTGCAAGGTATTCATTGGTTTCCAATGGTAAAGGAATAAATGACCGGAATCGGCTCATTAAAGACCAGGCATTCTCATTTGCCTGTGTTTTTTCTGTGATTAACGGAATACCCGCTTCAGAAAGGGCTAATAAATCACGCTGTAAGGTTCGAAGAGAAACAGCATTATCAAAACGATGACGGAGCGCTTTTGTTGTGATTTTTCTACCGCTGCTTAATATTTGCAGAATACGTAAAAGACGTTGAATTTGTGATAATTCACCCATAATCAATGGTAAATTATAATATAAAATGGTCAGATTATGTCGTTTTTATTCCAGAGCGTTCCTTTCAATAATACCATGACACTTTGAAAATGACGAATAATTCAGTTCAAGACAATTGTTGTAGAATTTTTTGTACTTTATTTCTTGGTCCTTTAAATGTCAATCGAACACATTCTTCTGTATAATTTCTTTCGAGAATATCCATATCCTTTTGAATTTCTGATATTATCTTTCCTTCTGAGAATGGTATTTCTAATTCAACTGTTTCATATCCTTCATTAATAATTTTCTTCACAGAATTTAATAATTCATCCAAACGAAGTCTATTTAAAGCAGAAACCAGAATAGCTCCTGGGAAATAATTTTTCAATTGGATAAAGGTTTTATCGTCCTCTACCAAATCGATTTTATTCAAAACTATTAAATGCCTTTTATCTCCGATTCCGATTTCTGTTAACACTTCATTAATAGTATCAAAGTGATCCTTTACATGAAATGAAGAAGCATCCAGAACCACTAATAGCAAGTTTGCTCCCACGACTTCCTTTAATGTGCTTCGAAAACTGGCAATTAAATTATGGGGTAGCTTTCGAACGAACCCTACAGTATCACTTAACAGGATATCATGAGAATCACCCAAATCCACTTGTCGGATAGTCGTATCCAAAGTGGCAAATAATTGATCCTGAATATATACGTCTGCTCCGGATAATGCGTTCATCAGGGTAGATTTTCCGGCATTGGTATATCCTACGAGGGCAGTTCTGAAAAATCGTTTTCTTCCTTTACTTTGTGTGGTCCTCTCATTATCAATTTTATTTAGCTCAACTTTTAATTTAGCAATACGAGTCCGAATTAATCTTCTATCGATTTCTATTTGTGTTTCACCCATTCCTGCCCGGGTTCCAATCCCTCCCATTTGTCTTTCTAAATGGGTCCATTGCCGTGTCAATCTGGGAAGTAAATATTCTAAATGAGCTAACTCAACCTGTGTTTTTGCCTCTCTGGACTTGGCATGTTGCCTAAAAATATCTAATATGAGTGCACTGCGATCTATTATTTTAATATCGGGTGCAAGATTCATAAAATTTTTTACTTGAGATGGTGACAAATCATCATCAAAAATAATGAGTTGAACATCCATTTCCTCTGCTTGCCCTACAATCTGTTCTGCTTTTCCTTTTCCAACAAAATATTGGGGATTTAGACGTTTCAGCTTCTGAGTGATGAACCCTACGATATTGGCTCCCGCCGTCATCGCTAATAGCTCTAATTCTTTTAAATGCTCCATGACAGTAAATTCGTCTAGATTTCCGCAAATTACTCCAATCAATAATGCATTTTCTTTGTGTGAAATTCCACTTCTTTTCATTAGAAACTCACTTCCTATCACTTTTCATGGCGAGAAGATTCGGTTTCCCAATGATCATTTCCGCAAGGATCAATATAATGGCGGCGATCAAAAAATGCCTCCATAGTGCCTTTCCATATCTTATCTCTATTAATGTATCTGCTATTTTTTCTCTGGGTTCAATATACTGAGCCTGATTATTTCCAAAAATATCTACCAGGGTTTGCCCGGGAATCCGTCTAATCGGTCGCTCCTTTTTTTCAAGCATTGTTGAAAAAGCAGTTACCAACTCATCATTCCCATAAACCTCGTACGATCCCAATTCATTTGTCTGATCAATGATTATTTTTTCTCGGTTATAATCAGGAATCAATAACCGTTTATTTCCAGATGGCGACTGAACTTCCCATTTGGCATTAATCATTTCTTTCGGGAGTAAAATTTCTTTTATTTCTCCCGCATATACGGGTAGAGTATTACTTTCATTGGTGGCCAGCAATATGAGCATTCGATGGAGCATGGGGACAAAAATGCCTCTTAATGCCAGGTCATTCCATTCAAGTCCAATGGGTGATGTTAAGTAATAGACATGTCCGCCCATCAGCTGATATTCTAAAAGATATGGGTCACCATTATTTAATGATAAAATGATATTATGACTAGAGCGTGGTCGTACTCGAGTATAAGATAACACTTCAGGTAATTCGTCAGACATTTTCCGAACCATCAAATCAGCGAAAAGGGCCTGATGGCTGTTTGTTTTTTTTACGGAGTAAAATGCATTACCATCTGATGAAAATATATTAACATAAGCAGGGAGTTTCAGAGCGGATTCTACAGAAACATCCGAGATATTTTTATCGCTGTCTGCCACCCAGATTAATCCCCCTCCCCGCGCGGAAAACTGCTGAATATCTTCAACCGCATTGGATGTAATCTGTTGTGGGCGATGTAATATGAGTACATCTGTATCATCTAAAAAAAGTTTATCAATCCTGGACATGATTCTTCGGTTAATATATATATATCCCTGATCTCCATTAATGGATTGTAAAGCCTGGTCAAGCAAGAATAAATCATCTACGGATCGGCCAACCAAAGTGCAGGATATTTGTTTTGGAATAGACATCTCAAAAGTTTGCTCATTATCCAGGAAGAAATCATCATCAGGAATCATCATTTTCCCACGGATAATACCACTTTCTCCGGGATAGGCCTGGAAGAGAAATTCTTTAGCTTTTCCCGGTTGGAATGCTGTAACTACCTGTCCAACTCTATCATTATTTAAGAATAATTCTATGGGTACATTTCTTTTTTCAATTTTTCCTTCATTAGTCACCAAAGTATTTAATTTCATTAAATGGTCCTGAAGCTTTACCTGACTGACAGGTAATACTTCATAAATACCAATATTGTCCTTTACTTCTTCCTGCCCAATAAAGTATAGTTTCCAATCATGCAGCAGTCCTGCAAGCGTATTGGTAAAGGATGTATCCGGTAATGATTGAAAGTCACTAAAAATAAAACATTCCTTATTTATTTCATCGTTTTCTGATGTCCTTAGCACCAACAATAATTTTTCCCAGAGATCATCCGTTGTTACTGAATTGGTAATGGAATTCAATGCATTACTGATACTTTGTGCTCTATCCAAATGTCCAGTGAATAATTGTTTCAATGGATTGGTTTGATAGATTTCAACGCTTGTTTGTGTCTCCAATTTTCTCAGAATTGCTTTCGCTTGAAATTTGGCATTATTCAACAGTGTTCCCTGGTCGGTCTCCAATGACATGCTCGCTGAATTATCAATAAATACTATGGCTCTAGAATCAACCTCACCTCCCAGCCAGTTCGAGAGGATTCCTTTTGTGGAAGGTTTCGCTAACATTAATACCAATAAAATAATTATTAATGTCCTGAGTAAAACCAATAACCACTGTTTTATCTTCAGGTTTCGGATGGACTCATGGCTCATTATTTTTAGGAAACGAATTGAACTATAATCCATTTCTTTTGTCTGGTGTAAACTGATCAAGTGGATTATGAGAGGAATAGCTGCAGCACTCAGCCCCCAGAGAATCGATGGAGATAAAAAAGTCATGTGATCCAAACGCTGACAATATACATGGCAGTACCAGATCCGATGGGGATTAATATATTATCATCTATATTCAGAGGCAACACCTCAAAAATAGCTGCAGATAATGCACCGGTAAAACTAACACTCAGGGGTAACAGGTTAAGAAATAATGAAATAACCATTCCCACTGTAAAACATCCAAGAGTACCTTCAAGCGTTTTGGAACCGATTTTTATTCTACCATATGCTTGTCCTACAATAGCAGCGGCTCCATCCCCTAAAGACATAAATATCAAGCTCAGAACGGCAATATTTTTTGGATAAAAATAAATCATGGGAATGGAAACCAATACCACCCAGGTCGCTCCAGTCAATTTTCCTTCCAATTCATGTTTACGCATTAACGGGTTAAATAATTTTCTAAAGATTGCCATTACAAAACCATTTCTCATTCTTGCCAGATCTAAGGCTAGGAAAATGACTGCCACTATTATCATAACAATCGTCATATTCATTCGGTCTGGAAAAATTGTTAAATATGTAAATGGAATTATTAAATTAAAAAAATGGATTAATTTCCGTTTTAACTCTATGGGGCTAATCAATTAATCCTCATGAGTTAATTCGTTAAATATATCCTGCAAATCCAAAACACTGACCACCAGATTAATTTTCATTGGTTTGTCAAGAACAGTCCCATCAGAAATAGATTGATCCAATACCGTATACGGTACCAAATCCTGATCTTCTAAATAAGAAATTTTTCCTAACTTTAGTCTGGCTTTTTCAATATGTACTTTGGCTTGATTCAAGCTGAGACCAACCACATTGGGAACCTGATAAAAATCAGGAGGAAGCCCCTGACTAACGGTGATTTGAACCCCAAATCCTCGATTCATGGAATTATTCCCCTTGGGGTACTGCCATGCAATAGTTCCTTTTGGATATTCAGGATTGTATTCTGTATAAACAGTATCAATTAACAAACCCGCCTGATGCAGTATTAATTCTGCGCTACGAAGGGATTGTCCAATCAAATTGGGAATTTGCACTAATTTTTCTGACGTGGATATCTTGAGTCTAACAGTACGCCCTGGTTTAACTTTCATTTGAGGTTTTGGATATTGGTCTATCACAAATCCCGGTGGAACTTTACTAGTGAACATTGTATCACTCACAACCGCATGAAAACCTTCAGCTTCAATCATTGATATGGCCTGACCTAATCGTTTTCCTTGGACATCGACTAAATATTCACCTTTGCCCTGTCTTGTATAGGCCGGCATAATCATAAATTCAAATGCAAGGATGGTTACCGTTGCAAGAACTATGATACTGATGATGTATTTGAATAAATTATTTTTCATGTATCAGTTTTACAGCAAACATTCCGTCTGACTCGGTAATTGGTGGAAAAGGTGAAAATGCTCCTTTATCATCAAACCAACTTCCGGATCCATTATTTGTTTCCTTTTGAATAGTAAAATGGTCGTTTAATTTAAGAAAAGCTTCCACCACTCCCCAATTTTCTTCAGGTTCCAGTGAACAGGTTGCATATACAATTCTGGCACCTGGTTTCAAAAACTTAGTCATATGGGAGAGGATTTTTACCTGTAGAGAACGAAAAACTTTCATTTCATCAGGACGCCTTCTCCACCTGATATCCGGTTTTTTTCTAATGACACCGGTTCCTGAGCAAGGTACATCAATTAAGATGCCGTCAGCCACAGGAAAATCATCTTCGCAGGCATTTTTAATATCAATTTTTATATTGGGGATTTCTGGCCGGAAAGCATTCATCCTATTAGCTTGGATATCAGAAGAATATAAAATTCCCTCTCCATTCATCAGTTCGGCAATATATTGGCTTTTAGTTCCAGGGGCTGCACATACATCCAGAATCGTTTCACCCGGTTTCGGGTCTAACATTTCCACAACTCGCCCTGCCCCTCGATCCTGAACAAAAACCTTATGGCTAATGAGCAATGGTTGAAGACCGGATAATTGTTTGGAAATATGGTAAAAACGGTCTGAATCCGGCCATCGCTCAACTGTAATATTTTTTTCAAGACAGAATGAATAAAAATCTTGTTCATTCAAATGTATACGATTCCTTCGAATAGAATAGGCAGGTAGTTGGTTAAAGTATGCAACTAATCTTTTAGTTTTTTCTTCGCCAAACTGTTTATTCCACTTTTTCCATAACCATTGTGGAAACGAATCCCAATCATGTTCACTGCAATTCTCCGGTTTATTGTTTCTATCAATTTTTGTTGCTTTTCTAAGCAGGGCATTCACTAGTTTACTCTGTGAAGACCCAATTCGTTTTTTACATAGTTCAACGTAAGTATTTACAGCCGCATAAGAAGGAATCCGGTTATCCATAACAATTTCATAGAACCCAGCGCGGAGAATATTCAATAAGTCCGGGTTGACTTTCTTTCTTGGTTTTGAAAGATAGCATTTTATCCAATAATCCAACCTTCCCCGGAAGCGAGTCACATCATTGGTCAATGCAGTTAATCGTTGACGATCCGTCCCACTAATATTTTTAATTGAACAATATTTATCTCGTAAAAGTTTTAACTGTTTGCCGGTCAGATCAAATTCTGTGAGAATAGATATCGAATGGGAGCGAACATCACCCATGAGAACCTAAATATGTTCCGGCGGTTAAGTGATAGCCCCTGAGAAATTCTTCCACCGATAATCGTCTTTTCCCCTCCATTTGCATCTCGTAAACTGCCAATTGACCCGATCCTGTTTGGACAAGAAAATGATCTTTTTCAACAGATGTAATGGTTCCGGGTGCTGCAGTTGATTCTTCCTGAATAACTCGGGAACAAAATAATTTAATTTGCTTGTTATTTACCGTTGTTTTCACTCCTGGAGTTGGAGAAAGCCCCCTGATTAAATGGTGCAATTTTATTGCCGGAAGTTTCCAGTTTACAATGGTTAATTTCGGCGTAATTTTTGGAGCTGATGTTATTTCTGAAAAATCCTGTGGATAGGGTTTAAGCTTTCCTGCTTCAAGTTGATCTAATGTTTCTATAATTAAATCTGCTCCGAGAACACTCATTTTTTCCGCCAATGAACCATAATCGTCGTTTTCATCAATCGGAAGCTGTTTTTGTAATAAAATATGACCTGAATCGATCTTTGGCTCAATTAAAAATGTTGTCAGTCCGGTCATTCGATCCCCATGAATCAGTGCCCATTGGATCGGGGCAGCTCCCCGGTATTTCGGCAATAGGGAACCATGAAGGTTGACAGATCCAAATTTGGGAATTCCAATGATCCTTTTTGGCAAAATTCGATAAGCAACTACTACAAAAACGTCTGCTTTAAAACGTTTTAGTAATTGAAAAGTATGGTCACAAAGGAGGTCATCAATTTCGAGGACAGGAATTTTCAACTGATTAGCGGCAATAGAAACGGGTGAAGCTTTGAATATTTTTCCTCTTCCGGAACGCTTGGGAGGATTGGTAACGGTGGCAATTATTCGATGCTTGCTTTCTGCCAGTTTATTAAGGCAAGTAACTGCAAAATCAGGATTACCTAAAAAAACAATATCCATAGATCAATTCTTGTGTAACTCGCCGATAAAAGGTTGAAAAATAAAACCGAATTTCTGGTAAGGATTAAAGGATAAACGATTGCTTATAACTTTTATTTTCTAGCTTGCTTTTTGATTCTTTTGATAATGCCTTCAATTGCTTTTTCACCTGCATTCGAACGATAGGGCTCACTTTATCAATAATGAAAATTCCATTCAAATGATCAATTTCATGTTGAATAGCTCTTCCTAACAGACCCGAGAATTCTTCTTCTTTTTCCTGGCCATCCATTGTTTTGTATTTAAGTTTGATAAATTCAGGTCGCTTGATTTCTAATCTTACTTCAGGAATTGAAAGACATCCTTCTTCGTAAACTCCTTCTCCCCAACTATCAATAATGCATCCGTTGATAAATATAAACGGCTCGTCCGCCTCTGCTGTATGAGTCACATCGATAATCATCAAATTGAGATTCAACCCAACCTGGTTTGCTGCTAAACCGATACCTTCTTCTTCATACATGGTATCAAACATGTCTTCAACCAGTTGAGGTAATGAATCAAAGTTAGTAACAGTTGCGCATTGTTTACGAAGAATGGGATCTCCGTATTTAACAATATCCAAAACGGCCATTAATTCTGGGTTTCTAGTTGAGTTTCTTCATTAACAGTACCAGCCAATCCAGCGATCGCTGATTTATTAACCGCAATATTTAAATTTTTGTCGATTTTTACCAGTACCACCTTACCGTTATTTTTAAAACCGGCAACACTACCGTGAATACCGCCAATGGTAATAATTTTATCCCCCTTTTTTAAATTATCCAACATTTTCCTCTTTTCTTTTTGGCGTTTGGATTGGGGACGAATCATTAAAAAATATATCACTACCATGATAAGAATAAAGGGCAGAAATGCAGCGATGCCGCCGCCACTCTGTCCTTCAGGTGCTGCTAATGCGTAAAGAAAGTCCAATGATTACTCCTATTTATTAACTATGAAATTACCGAGGAACACACTTCGATACAAAACCGATTATACAGGTAAAGAAATTTGCATTAAAGAACCCTTTCCCGGGATGGATTTGATCACTTCTATTTTTCCGAAATGAATTTCCTCGATTATTCTCTTAACGAGAGACAGCCCGAGGCCCCATCCTTTTTCCTTGCTACTGAATCCAGGACGAAAAATATTTTTCCAATCTTTTTTATCTATTCCCTTTCCATTATCGGAAATCTGTAAGTGTAAATTATTGCCAGTTATTTCACCGCGAATGAGAATTTCGCCATGTTCATGATCAATTGCATCTATGGCATTTTTTAATACATTTTCTAAGGCCCAGGATAAAAGAATTGTGTTTCCCTGAACCCTTAAATCCCCTTTCACTTGATTACTGATTTTTACGTTTTTTCCGATAGACGGAAGTCTTCGTACGAGATAAGACATAACCTGATCAATGGATTCTTTTATATTCACTGACTCTAATTTTGTATCAGATCCCATTTTGCTGAATCGATCGACAATCTGTTCCAACCGATTCACATCTGCAGACATTTCCTTCAATACGAAGTCTACTTTTTCCGGATTTTCTTTTAATAAGTCAATCCAACCAAGCATCGCCGACACAGGTGTCCCTAGCTGATGAGCTGTTTCACGGGCCATTCCAACCCAGATATGACGTTTCTCACTATTTCGGATTACGGTAAATCCTGCAAAACCCAATAAGATAAAAATTGCAGCAGCACCAATTTCTAAGTAAGGCAACCATTGCAACTGTTTAATTAATGATGAATCACCAAAATGTAAATAACCAATATTAATCGTTTCACCGGTGGTCTCATGGACAAATTCCAATGGGATGGGTCGATTCGAGTGATCCATTGTATTCTGATAATTGACTAATTCATCAGGGGTCAAATTATTTGGTAAATTTTTTGAATAAATAGGTTGCTGATTTGCATCAGAATAAATGATAGGGAACTGAACTTTTTTAATAATTTCATCAAAAACAAAATTTAAATTAGTATCAGATTCATCTTTAACCGTTGCGGCGATAATTTCAGCATGAAGCTGAACAATGCTTCGATTATCATCCCTCAATTTATTGACAAGAGATTGAGAATAAACCAATAGAGAGACAATCAGAAAAACGCCTAATAAAAACAGACCCGATTTAATATTGGTCGTATGGTGATAAACGTTCAATTTGCTTTGCGATTTTTATAGTATCCGGTACCAATCAAACTAGCGGCTATAATCAAGGAGATAATTGATAAGTTTTTTCCGGTATTATATGAGGATTTATCATAATTGAATTCTACTTTATGATCACCAGCGGGTATAACAACGCCCCTGATGAGCTGATTTGTTTTAATTGTTTCAACCGGCTCACCGTCAATAGTACATTGCCATCTCAAAGGAAAGTAGATTTCACTCACTACTAAAAATCCTTCAGAGTCACAATGAACAATTAATTCCGTTTTATGAATGGATTGCGCTATATTTTCAACCACTCCTTTTGTATAAGCTCTGGCGACATCCATGTCATCCAATTGAATGTAAGCAATGGAATCGGGTTGAAAGTTAGATTCATTAATCATTCGCCATAGCTGGTCTTCTTTTTTTGATTCAACCCGTTTTACAAACCATGCCCTGGATAGCGTATCTTTTAATTGATAAATAGTTGTATTAATGACACCTCTTCCAGACCTCATTTTGCCAGAGAATACTTCTTCAATTGCCGGAAAGCGAATAGGTTGTTGACTGATCAAATAATGAACATTCATCATTTTCATCAGAGGAAATGAACTGATATTTTGAGTTTTTTGAATAAATTCATTGGTGATTTTTAATTTTGCGGGATGGTAGCCACCGACAGATTCTATTCCAAAGGCTCTGAAACGGGATTCACCAAATAAATTCCCTACAGGATAAATTCTATAATCTTCTTTTTGTTTATTTAGATAATTTATAACCGGATCTGGTTCAAAATATCGCCTAATCGATTTTTTGGACATAGTGGCTGCAGATCGTCCTGATTGAGGTGAAGGATGAATGATTCGCCAGTCAACAACAGTGAGATCAATCAATGCAGCAGCAACAACGATTAATAAAAAACTTTGTTTATTTATCCTACGTTGAATCCACAAATAGACAGCTCCAAGACCCAAGCCCGTCCAAAATAATAAAAGCCAGGCATCCTGATTCCATATTTCTAACCGGAGTTTATTAATCGCCCTAATAGTGTTTGGATCCCGAGTTCTCGGCTGAGAAAAATGCTGTTGTAAAAAAGTTTCAAGTGTTCCTGATCCCAAAACAAGGATTAAACACCAAACACCTAATGCCCCGGATAAGATCCAAAACCACCTTGGAATAATTTTTTCTTTTAATTCAGTGAGAGAATCCAATCCCATAGCGGCTAAAACAGCCATATTGAATTGAAGTAGAATTAAAATCATAGCTGGCACACGAAATTTATTAAAGTAGGGAAAATAATGATAAAATATATTATAAATAATACCGAAATGTTTTCCGAAACTAATACAAAGAGCTAATAGAGAAGTCCCAAAGAAGAACCATGATAAATGGGTTCGCTTTGCAACGATACCGTAGACAGCTAACAGTAGAATTAATATGCCAAAATAATTTGGAAAATCAGTAAAGGGCATAAATCCCCAATATGTTTGACCTCCAAATCCAAAGGCTGAAGGAAGAATAAATGTTAATACTTCTTTGGGATGAAGAGACCAGCTGGTTGCATAACTATAATCAGCTCCCCCACTTAATCCACCGCCACGTACGGAAAAAGGTGTATACTCAATCGAAGGTAAATAAATTACTAATGCTATTCCAACTCCCAACAGTGCAGCCCCCAGGAAATAACTTAATCCCCGAAATGATTTTTGTCGTTTTATACTATCATTATAATTGACAATGGTAATGAAAACGATGTAAGCACCAACCAGCATCCAGGTATAATAGGCAATTTGGGCATGAGCCCTTTGAAGTTGGAATCCAAGTAAAATAGCTAAAATGCCTAAATGGTGAACAGAGGGATTTTTCATGACTTTTATGGTTCCCCACATTATCCAGGGAATATAGGCTGCTGTCATCATTTGACTACCGTGTCCAAACACAATCATGGTCATCATAAAAGGAGTCATCATAAAGGCAGCACTTCCAAAAAAAGATGCGAGATAGGATTGTTTTAAAGACCGTAGCAAAATAAAGCCACCCAATCCTGCAAACAGTAAATGCAATAATTGAGCAAAAATTCCTTTTATAAAAAATAATCCCAGAATCATCGCCGGGAAATATAGTTGACTAATAAAGGTAAAGGCCTCAGCTGTTGGCATTCCGGAAAAAATCCAAGGTTGCCACAATGGAAACTCACCAGTCTCTTCATAAACTTTTGACAAAGCAATACTGGCTGACTTGGGATTCATAGTATCAGGTGAACCAAA
>CAYXMX010000047.1:0-12343 GCA_964466265.1 uncultured bacterium
TCACTTGAATTTGAGAACCCTGAACCCTTTTTACAGAAAGAATTTTACACTACCACGTTAGATGTTGTTAAAAAATAAGATACCAGTATTAATTGTATCATGTATGATTCTTACGTGTTGTGAAGATGAATCAAACAATAAGAGAAATAGCAAAATAGTAGGAAATTGGTTGCATCTTCGTACAATTACAACTTTTCATAGTGGGAGTATTGATGAAAATATTGCTGATACTTCAAATGTTTTAAACGTTTTTACGTATAAACAAAACAATGTACTTATTGATTATTTATTCCATTTAAATACACAATTATCGGACAGCACAATTGGGACTTATGATTTTGATTCAGATACTCTAATTGAACGATTATATTTTCCTGTAACAGAAACAATAGTTGAATTAAGGACATTAATCACAATTGTAAATGATACGTTGATAAAAGAAAACCTTGAGGTAGAAACTATTCAATCGATGGTATCTTATTTAGTACGAAAACCAGATTCATTTGTCGAAGATTATTTACCTTTACTCAATGAGTGAATAATAGATGCAAATCTCAACAGCATCTAACAATCAATCAACCAGACCTGAAAAGCTTTCACCGTGATTATGAAGTTGCGACGAAAAAGACAAAAGGCTGTCAAGATTGATCGCAGAAATAGAAAAGAAAGATGTCACGGTAAAGAGCGGAAGAAAAAATACTAGTTATTCTAATTTAGCTGAATGAATAATTTTTTCTATTGGGAAGTAATTCTTTCATTTTAAAAGAACCATTGTTCTAGTCTCTGCAAAGTTTCCTGCTCGTATTTGGTAGAGATAAACTCCGGCACTAACGGGTGCGCCATAATCATTAGTCCCATTCCAGGTAATTGATTGATAGCCAGCATTCTGTTTTTCTGATGCCAGCATGGACACTTTTCTGCCCATAATGTCATATATGACAATTCTAACAAAACTATTTTTTGGCAGATCGTAATGGATGGTAGTTAAAGGGTTAAATGGATTGGGGTAATTACCGTTTAAGGAAAATGGAATAGGAAATTCATCAGTAACTCTTAAACCAGACAAAGTTGAATCAAAAACCGTTATGGAGCTTAATACCTCTCCTGTAAAATCAAACAGGGCCATATTTTCCCAAGGTGAGCCTGATTGAGAGGTTGAAATCCACTCAGGAGCCCAATAGAATAATCCTAATCCATTATTATTTGGAATATTTAATATAATTTCAATTAAATCACTTATAAAGTTTCTTTGGCCTTCCACGGTTGCAGGATAACCTGGATGAAGTTGGCTGGAATCTCCCACAATGTTTTGAGTGTTATCATTCCATTCCAGTGTCCAAGGGTAAGCGGTTTCGGCAAGAATGATATTTTTTCCGTAACGTTGAGCGAGATCTTGGACGTTAAATTCAAAATCATTCATTGTACCATGCCACCATGGGTAGTATGATAAACCAATGATGTCAAAATTTACATTTTCTGCCAGTAAGTGGTCAAAAAACCATTGGTTTATAATATTATTTCCACCATGATCAATATGAATCATTATTTTGACAGTATCATCTGCGTCTAATCCGTCATTGACACCATTTATCCCTTGGGTGATTAATTCAGCAAATTGAGACCATTGCTCAGGTGTATTGTATTGATCACAAACCAGACCATCATTCCACAGCATTCCACAAATGATTTCATTGCCAATCTGAATTATATCAGGAAGAGTATTTTGATTTTTTAATTCGGTAATGACTTGATTCGTATATTGATAAACACTGTCTTTCAATGCTTGAAAAGAAATATTTTCCCATGCTATCGGTTTTGTTTGATGTCCTGGATCTGCCCAAGTATCTGAATAATGAAAATCTAAGAGGAATTTTAACCCTGAGCTTTTTATCCTGCTGGCCATTTGTAATGTTCGACTTAAACTATTATACCCATGAACAGGTGTATGCCAAATTCTTAATCGAACATAGTTTAAAGTATGTTCACTAAATATCTGTAAAGCGTCTATTGATATTTCATTTTCTTTAAATATTCCTCCATTTTCTTCAATCTTAAGCAAACCTGATAGATCGACACCTTTGATAAAATCTGATCTTATTCTCGAATTAATCATTTTATTCTGGGGAAAAAGTTGTACGGAAAATGTTAAAATTGTTATAAAAAATAATTGAGCAATGATTTTATTTATTGTCAATGTAATCAGGCTATTGATTGATTAACTTAAAATTATTGTCTCTTATCCTGCTATTCATAAAATTATTTCTAAATTTTGATTCAATACTCTCTTCTATATGATAGAGTATTTTAAAAACCAACCAACTTGATATTAACATTATGAGTAACATTTGGGACTTTTAGTTTTCAATTGACTTGTATAAGAGAACCGGATAATAATTATTGAGTATGTTCCCAGTCTTCATGTGGAAGTGTCCATCAAATCCACACATACAACTCAAGTATATATTACACACATATTTCGAGAAATAACAAATCGAAATTAAATGATTAATGATGATTACAGCGGGTTAATAATGAAAACCCTATTGAAAAGTGGGGTTTATTAAAGAATGGGAATGAGTGAGGACATCCTTTTTGTCGGGAGCGGGCTGGGAACCCTCGACTTTAAATGAAAAACCTCTAATTTCTAAAGGAGAGTGGAGGTTTATGAAGAGCGGGACCGAAGGGACTCGAACCCTCGACCTCCGGCTTGACAGGCCGGCGTTCTAACCAACTGAACTACGATCCCAGATGAAAATTTTCTATTTTTTATCCCGATAAATCAGAGAGATGGGAATGATAACAATATAACCAAAAAATAACATAATTGGCGCCAAAGTTAAACTTTGGAAACTGGATGTTTCACCCAAAGCCATGATTAAGTAACCCAAAGCAATGAATAAGACACCGATTGAAAAAATCATATAATTTTTCCCTGTGAAGGCCCAGGTTTCAATTAAATGTATGTGTTGTTCTTTGTTATTCTCTTTCATAGGGGCGGGAAAATTACTCTGTTACAATTCTATGATCAAATGGAAACTTAAAATTATGGGAAGATATTTATTTTTGTAAATATTAACAGAAAATTGACAGAATTCATTTCATTGTCATAAATTCGCACCCCGAAAATCATGGCGATAAAGTATTTTAATCCCAAGAAGCGGGTGATCGGTACCGTGGTAGGAGTCTTATTTCTCAGCGTAGTCGCTTTTTTTCTCCTTATCATTAATTGGCCTCAGGGAAATCAATATCAGCTAGTGAAGATAGAAATTCCCAAAGGATCGAATGTTGCCGACGTCAGCCGAATCTTAAAGAAAAAAGCGATCATTTCAAATGAACGTGCGTTCAGAACCGCTGTGTGGGTTATGGGATATGATAAAAGATTGCCTGCTGGTTCCTATTCGCTGAATAGTGCAAGATCCAATATTGAGATCATAGATCAATTAGTCCATGGAGCGCCAAACCTGAAACGCTTAACGGTGCTGGAAGGTTGGACCATCAACGGCATTGCCGCTGAAATTGAAAATGTGTTGGGATCAAATGGGGAAGAATTTTTGAAGTTATGTACTAACAATAGTTTATTGAAAAAGTGGAATATTGCTAACGATTCTTTTGAAGGTTTCCTGTTGCCTGATACTTACTACTTCCCTGAAAATGAAGATTCGAAAATAATTCTGGAAACGATGGTTCAGGAATATCAAAAATTTATGACAGATCAATATCGTAATCGGGCCCGTGAACTGGGTCTGAAAGAAACAGAAATAATCACGCTTGCATCTATCATTGAAGGTGAAGCGCTATATGACAAGGAGCGCCCCATCATATCGGGTGTCTATCATAATCGATTGCAAAAAGGGATGCGACTTCAGGCCGACCCGACGATTCAGTACATTATTGATGACGGTCCCAGAAGGTTATTGAATAAGGACTTGAAAATAAAGTCACCGTATAATACATACTTGATTCCGGGACTGCCCCCGGGCCCCATCAATAACCCGGGAAAAGAATCGATCCTTGCGGCATTATATCCAGATGAAAATGACTATCTTTATTTCGTGGCTCGTGGAGATGGATACCATCAATTTAGTCAAACAAAAAAAGAGCACTTAAAAGCAAAACAGAAGTTCCAAAAAGTTCGTCGTGAAGTTAGACGGAAAGAAAGAGCAAAAAAGGCGACCCATAATTCATGAAAAAAGAAACCTTAAATAGCGTTCAAAAACAAGCCGTAGAAGCAATCGGAAATCCGGTATTAATTTTTGCAGGCGCCGGCAGTGGCAAAACGCGTGTTTTAACTCACAAGATTGCCCATTTAATTGAAAATAATCTGTTTAAACCCGATGAAATTCTAGCAGTTACCTTTACAAACAAAGCAGCCGAAGAAATGACCAATCGGGTATGTGAGTTGCTGAAAAACAAAAAATCATGTTTGACCGTTGGAACATTTCATTCCATCTGTGCCCGGTTATTGAGGAATGAAATCCAACAAATTGGCTTCTCCCAGGATTTTGCAATCTATGATGTCCAGGATCAGACAGCACTGATCAAATTAGTGATGGAGGATATGGGTGTCGCCCGAAGTTTTGTCGATCCCAAAACGGTTCGAAATAAAATCAGTTATTATAAGAATCAGCTTGAAGTTCCCTCCACAGCCATAAAAGGGGCACGGACTGTTTTAGAACGGACCATTGTGGATATTTACAAAAATTATCAGAAGGCATTGAAAAAGAATAATGCCCTTGATTTTGATGATTTATTATTATTTCCCCTTGAAATTTTTAATCAATTTCCAAGTGTATTGGCTAAATACCAGAATAAATGGAAATATGTCATGGTTGACGAATACCAGGATACTAACCAACCTCAATTTTTATTTATTCAAGCCATTGCCTCCGAGCATAAACAAATATGTGTTGTGGGGGATGATGATCAGTCTATTTATGGATGGCGAGGAGCGAATATCCGGAATATTCTTGATTTCGAGAAATCATTTCCAGGTTGTCAGGTATTTCGGTTAGAACAAAACTACCGATCGACACAACAGATCCTGGACGCAGCCAATGCGGTGGTGAGAAATAATACGGAAAGGGCACTGAAAGAATTAACGGCTATGAATGGAGCTGGAGATAAACTGGGATTGCTGGAATCCAATGATGAAATGGAGGAAGCAGATGCATTAATTAGTTTGCTGGAAAAAGAAATCAAGATGAAAAAACGAACCTTCAGTGATTTTGCAGTCCTTTATAGAACGAATGCACAGTCCAGGGGATTAGAGGATAGTCTTCGTCGAAATGGAATCCCATATAAAATTATTGGTGGTATTCGATTTTATGACCGGAAAGAAGTCAAAGATTTACTGTCCTATTTACATTTGATTGTGAATAAAAAAGATACAATTGCCCTTCGCAGGGTCATCAATTTTCCTCCCAGAGGAATTGGATTAAAAACTGTGGACAAATGTGTCAAACTGGCTTTAAAAGAAAAAGTAGAACTCTTTGATGTATTAGCACATCCTTCCAAAATGGATATTCGCGGTAAACAAGCAAATGAATTAAAACAATTTTATAATATTGTCAGTAAATACAGAGATTTATTAGATAAACTCAACGCTGGCGAATTAGTGCGGACGCTGGTTGAAGAAACAAAAATATTGAAATATTATAAAAAACAAGATACGCAGGAAGCTCTGGAACGACTGAATAATGTTAATGAGGTGTTAAATAGCGTAGATGAGTTCATGGCACGCAATCCTGAAGCAATGTTAACTGACTTTCTTGAAGAAGTGTCTTTGTTAACAGGAATTGACCAGTGGAATGATCAGGAAAACAGAGTCACGTTAATGACCGTACATTCAGCAAAAGGATTGGAATTTCCTGTTGTTTTTTTAACCGGATTAGAAGATGGTTTATTTCCGCTTTACAATGCATTGCAGGATAAAAAAGAATTGGAAGAAGAAAGAAGACTATTTTATGTTGGACTGACCCGTGCCAAACAAAAAGTGTTTATCCTCTACGCCAATAATCGCCGTCGCGCAGGATCAGAACAACACTACGGTATGGTGTCTCGGTTTGTAAGAGAAATTCCCGATAATCATTTGGAAAAAATAAAATTTTCGTCTGCTATGACCCGAAGAGTAATCGGACTCTCTAAAGGTAAAACTAAAACGGAAGTGAAAAGAACTGTTACCGTATTTGATGATTTCAAAGTGGGAGATATGGTAAAACATGCCATTTTTGGTTTAGGAAAAATTATGGCCTTGAGTGGATCGGGAGAAAATCAAAGAGTTGGAGTTGTATTTAAAGATGGGATAAAGAAAAAATTAATTGTGAAATTTGCCAAGTTAAAAAAGGTCAAATAATAAAGTCCCTTTGGGATAGATGAAATGATGAGCTTTCTAGGGTAAACCTTCCTTTATTTATATTCCCAACTATTTATTTTTTTTCTTTTAAAAGAGAAAAGAAATTCCTAATATCAATGAGACTCATTCTCATTAAGGATTCAATATGTCAGATTATCTGGAAAAATTAAAAACAGCCCTTGCTAATGAGGGGTTACGTTTTACCGCTCAACGTGAGGCCATATGGAAAGAGATTCTTTCCAATGATGGTCATCGGGATGCAGATGAAATATTCATCAACTTACGGAAAAGGGGTGTGTCCGTATCTAGAGCGACTGTTTATCGAACGATTGATGTTCTGGCTAAGAATAATATGGTTCGCAAATTGGATATGGGTTTTGGGTCCAGTAAAATTGAACATAAACTCAATACCAAACACCATGACCATATTATTTGTATTGAATGCGGTAAAATTGAAGAATTTATGGTTAATGAAATAGAAAACCTTCAAGACACGGTTGCAAATGAGTACCAATTTAAGCTGATCAGGCATATTCACCAATTATTTGGACTGTGTAAGGACTGTCAATGACACTCTGTGAGTTGAAAGATGGTCAAATTGCCACCGTACATTCTTTTACAGGTGACACTGAATTGCAATCGCGATTAGTGGAAATGGGTATTATGCCCGGAATTCGAATTCGCAGAATTAAAAGAGCGCCCATGGATGGTCCTATAGAATTCAAAGTAAGAGATTATCATATTTCATTACGCCAGGTAGATGCCGGTAATATTCTCGTGAGTAAATGAAGAACCAGACCAGCCATCAACCCATTGCATTGGTTGGAAATCCCAATAGTGGAAAAACGGCCTTGTTTAACCTCTTGACCGGTTTAAATCAAAAAGTATCCAATTATCCCGGAGTGACGGTGGAAAAGAAAATAGGAAAAACCTATCTACCTGACGGGAGCTTCTTTGATCTCATTGATCTTCCCGGGACTTACAGCTTAACACCCGAATCCATGGATGAGCGAATCGTGACGGAACAGGTGGTCCATTGGATGCACGATGAAAATCCACCCAGCGTCATCGTATCTGTGATCGATGCAACGAATTTGAGCAGGAACCTGTATTTAACGACTCAGTTGATTGATCTGGGAATTCCGGTGATTATTGCCATGAATATGATTGATTTGGTGAAAGATGATTTAGACATCGATACTAATCAATTGGCGAAAGACCTTGGAGTAGCTGCCATCGTTCCCATGTCTGCCACTCAACGAACCGGTAAAGAAGAATTATTGGAAGCTATAGAGATGGCTCTTCGTAATAAACCACCGATGACTCGTGAATTTCCCATAATTACTGATAGTAATTATTTACAGATTCTTCGTCCTTTGAAATATCTGTTAGTTTCAAAATTTAATTATAGTGATCGATTTGCAACAGCCCAGGCCTTGCGTCTGGTGACCCGAAATTCCACCATTGATGTGTATAAATCACTCATAAAAATTTTCAATATTTCAGAGAATGAAATATTGGATGAATTAAGAATAAAACGGCAAGAAGCAGTAGAAGCATTTGAAAAATCGGGTGTAAAGCATCGCATTTTAGAGGCCTCTCTTCGATATAAATGGCTCGATGAAATTTTGTTAAACGCTAGAGTTAATATTGATGCCCATTTAGATAAAAAAAGCTTTAGTGAAAAAGCAGATATGATTTTAACTCATCCACTCGGAGGACCGATCACCTTTATTGCCATTCTATATTTTATTTTTCAGTCCATATTTACTTGGGCTTCTATCCCGATGGACTGGATTGATTTGGGTGTAAAGTGGATCGGAAATCAGGTGTTTAATGTGATGCCGGTTGGAATTATCAGAGAATTATTGGTCGAAGGAATTATTGCAGGGGTCGGGGCAATTCTTGTTTTTCTTCCACAAATAGTAATATTAATGTTTTTCATGACTCTTCTCGAAGATTCCGGCTATATGGCCAGAGTTGCATTCATGATGGACCGGTTTATGACCCAATTGGGACTGCACGGTCGTTCAGTCCTTCCCCTAATGAGCGGGTATGCATGTGCTATTCCGGGCATTATGTCTACCCGAACAATTGATAGCTGGAAAGAAAGGTTAATTACTATATTAATCCTTCCACTAATGAGTTGCAGTGCCCGGTTGCCTGTTTATACATTAATGATTGGGGCGTTTATTCCGGCTGTGACGATTTTTGGATATTTAAATTTGCAGGGAATGACACTGGTCGTCATGTATTTTTTAGGGACAGCGACTGCCTTTCTTCTGGCAAAAATATTCAGTTTGTTTATTAAAACCCAAGGGAAGTCCTCCTTTGTGATGGAGCTTCCACCTTATCGAACACCCCTCTGGCGATCCGTATTTAGAAATGTGTTTAACCGGGGGAAAATATTTATTGTCAATGCAGGTAAAATTATTATGTCAATTTCTATTATTTTATGGTTTTTGGCCTCTTTCCCTAAATCGGATTTATCTGCTACGAAAGGCCATTCCATTCAGCAAAGTTATGCCGGACGGATCGGACATGTTATTGAACCGGTCATTAAACCGCTTGGGTTTAATTGGAAGCTGGGAATCGGATTAATTACGTCCTTTGCCGCCCGTGAGGTCCTTGTGAGTACCATGGCAACGATTTACACCGTTGAATCTGAAGGGGATGGAATTGTGGAATTAAAAGAAGCAATGAAAAATGATAAAGATCCACTAACCGGAAAACCAGTATATACACCATTGGTGGCCATTTCATTAATGATTTTCTTTGTCTATGCTGCCCAGTGCATGGCCACGTTTGCCATGATTCGGAATGAGACCCATTCCTGGAAATGGCCTCTGTTTATGATGGCCTACATGAATACACTTGCTTTTGGAATATCCTTTTTAGTGTATCAGGGGGGCTTGATACTGGGATTTGGCTGATAATGGTTTTGCAAGAATATGTAGGAGAACGGGTATGGAAATTCAGACCCTGATTGCTTTGGGGATTTTATTATTGGCAATGGTTTATGCTGCAAACCGTTTTAAACGGAACTGGCAGAAAGGGGATACGAATTCAAAATGTGAACATTGCGATATTCCTGATAGAATCAATAAAGGAAAATCACTCAAACCATAATTGATTATTTACAAAGGACGTACATTGTTTTTTCCGGAAGAAGAATCCTTTGACACTATCAATAGAATAGAATCCCAAGATCAGGGATAACTAAAACAACGGCTCATTATAAGTCTTTTGACATGATAATATTTCCCCTGGAATTAATTCCACTTTCATTAAATCCGTGGCTTTTATACAGAGTTTTTTCCCTAATATTTTTTGGGGCCACATGAAGAATTATTTCATTTAATTTCACGCTATTTGCAAATTGAATACCGTAGTTCAACAGTTGTTTCGCCAGCCCTTTTCGACGGTGTCCCGGATCGACAAATAAGTGGAAAAAATGACCTCTTTTACGTTCGGGATTCCATCGGATGCTTAAATAAGCAACGATCCATTTTTGATCCTGAGCAACAAAAGTAGCGGTATGATCGTCTTGATAGGACAATGAGCACCATTGACGAAAATCAAATGGGTAAGTCATTCGTGGGTCCGTTAAATGGAGATCCTTTGGATTCCTGAACCAGGTTTTGAGACAGGATTGTAAAATATCCCTGTCTTTCCTTTGAGAATATGACATGGTTTTTATGGTGATATTCATAGTTGAAAGTACAGTAGATGAAATTAATAACCCCCGGTTTACTCGTGTTCCTTTTCGAGTCATGGATGATGGATGTGTCAATAGGGAAGCAGATTTCCCCAAAATAATAAATGGCTTGAATTTGAATTAGTAAACAATTAAAATTCTGAACAGGTTTTATTATACTTTGATTTATTAGAAGGAGTTTTATGATTGAATGATTGGCTAATAATGGTAGCCAGAAGTGAAGATCTTTACATATAGATAAATGATAATGTTTAATTCTACTACTGGAAAAATGTATGACCGGTTACTGATCGAATTTCCGGGACTCCCTTTGAAACCGTTTGATATTCCCAAGTTCCGGGGTGCTATCTCGGAGCAATTCCCAAAATTTAATCTAATTCACAACCATATCGAAAATGAACGACTCCGCTATGCTTATCCAAGTATCCAATTCAAAGTAATTAACGATGAACCCATGATTGTTGGAATTGGAGACGGCGTAGATGTTTTGAAAAAGGTCTTTATGGGTATTTCCGATTTGGATATTGAAGGTAAAAATATCTCAATAAACGAAAAGTCTGTCCGATTGGATACTGTTGAATTTGGTCAAATTGAAAAACCGGTTGATTATCATTTTGTTTTACCCTGGATGGCTCTAAACCAGGTAAACCATAAAACATACTTATCGTTATCCTGGAAAGAAAAGCGCCCATTTTTGGAGAATATTTTGGGGAGAAATTTAAAATCGCTTTCCAAAGGATTTCAATATTTTATACCTGATTTTGAGAATCTGCAGATGCAAACGAATTTGAAACCGGTTAAGCGGTATTTCAAAAATCAAAGAATGCTGTGTTTCACCGGTTCGTTTACAACCAATTTTATCATTCCTGATTACCTGGGTGTTGGAAAACAAACTGCACGGGGTTTTGGAACAGTTATGCAGGTATAGAACCACAAGGCTTGATGAAGCGTTGAAAACGGCATGAAAAGTACAATGAAACAATTAATACCGGACGAGATAATTCAATCGAAAATCATAATCATTCGCAGCGAGAAAGTATTGCTTGACCGCGATTTAGCAGAACTGTATGGAGTAGAAACAAAGCGCCTGAAACAAGCTGTTCGTAGAAACATTGATAGGTTTCCAAAAGATTTCATGTTTGAATTAACTGACAAGGAATTCGAGAATTGGAGGTCACATTTTGTGTCCTCCAATACAGATAAAATGGGTTTGAGATATAAACCGATGGCATTTACGGAACAAGGCGTTGCAATGCTATCATCTGTATTACGAAGTCCTCGAGCAGTACAGGTTAATATTGCGATCATGCGAGCATTTGTTAAAATGCGACAACTGCTATCGACCCACAAAGAATTGAAAGAAAAAATCGAGGCAATGGAGAAAAAATATGATAAAAATTTTCAGGTTGTATTTACTGCAATTAAAGAGTTGATGAATCCTAAAAAGCCAGATAAGAAAAATACAATTGGATTTCAACCACCATTGAAGAAAAAACATTCATAAAAAAGAAGCAAATAATGACAGAACATAAGGACATTCAAAACCCGGAGGACTATACGGATAAAGATTACCTGAAATGGGAATATTTACTGCTTGATCCTGATACAAGCCGGGGAGAATTGGAAGAAATCGTTATGACCTTGGCACATCTGCCAACCGAAAGGGCGCAGGAGATGCTGAAAAAATTCGAGCAAAGCGACAGATCCGATGAAGTAACTTGGCTGGAACCGGCGATGGAAGAAAACGAAATGTGGTTATTAAATCCTGATACGGATCAAAAAGCAAGAGATATGAAAGCCATGAAATTGGTAGCAAAAAAGGATAAAATAATTGTTGAATTAATGGGGAAATGCAATGTGTATCAATATCGCATTGATTTAATGAATATTGAGATAGATGCCCTAAATCAAATGGAAAAAGAAGAAACAGACGAAGGATTAGAAAAGAAATTGGCTATAAAAAATCAGCGCTCCATGATATGATCAATTTGGAACAAAACCACCTTGAAGAAGCAAAAGATGATATTGTCATGGAAGAAAAATTTTCCGAAAAAATAGAGAAAAGCGTCAAAACGGAAGAATATAAAAAATTGGATTTTACGGGTCCAAACGGCTGGCATTTTGACGGGGAAGAATGGTGATATAAATGGACAAATATCAAAATAAATATCGGATACCATCGGCACAATTGCAAAATTGGAATTACCGATCAGCCGGTGCATATTTTATAACGACAAATACAAGAAATGGCGAATATTATTTTGGTAATGTTG
>CAYXMX010000048.1:0-11968 GCA_964466265.1 uncultured bacterium
TTGGATTTATCTATGCCTATAACGAGAAATTCAGAATCGGTATCCATTTTCAAAGGCCCTTTATTGCTTTTTACTACAAATTTTAAACATTTGCTCCTAATCTTCGGAGATTGAAAAAACGATGGAAAAAAATAGAGCAGGCAAGTAATAAAAATTCACGTTTAAGTTATCGTTTAAATATGTTGTGGGTTCCAACTCATCTGGGTCATGGAGAACTTTAATGGTTGAGTGAAAGAATTAAAGATTCATTTATAAACACTTTTTCATTTAATTGATCATCCATATACCCCATCATAATAGAATGCCCCTTTAGGAAAATTTTTTGATGATCTAATTGATAGCTCGTCATTTGCAGATTTGTATCTCCGATAGAAAAGACCGCTGTATTCTCGGGTAAAATATACAGGTGATTGGATTTCTCTATTTCTGTCCAGTTAAAATCCACAATATAATCCCCATCATCTGTTCCGATGACGAGATCCGGGTTGTCTTTTGTCAAAGGTGCTCCAGTGTATAAGGGAAAAATCGCCTGCAAAACCACCCAGGCGGTGCTTTCAGGTTTTAGGTTAACAAAAAATGTATTATCGTTATATAAATTTAACTTTCGTTGAATATCGTTGGCATTTACAAGAAGGTTGTAGTGAGATAACCGAATACCCTTACCTTTGATCACAAAGATCAATGCTTCATTTTCCAGGGATGGCTTGTATAAAGGATTAAAATGATCTTTTTGATTTTTAAAATGGTCGGTGGAAATATTTCTCTCCAAAGTAATATCTGGTTGTATTAAATCATCGATTTCTTCTTCATTATTATTTACCAGGATCACAGATGCTCCCACAGCCCAGATACCAAAAACCAGCATTTCTGTCAAAGGAAATTCTTGTGGATATATTCTAACCCTTTGTTTGGGCTTCAGTCCTCGTTCAGTAAGCCAGTTGGCTATTTTATGAGTGGTCTGGTAAAATTCAAAATTAGAAATTTCTAAATCTTTGTAGAGTAATTTACGATGGTGTTTTACATTTTGACCTTCAACCAGTGCCCAGAGATTTGGATAAGGAGTCATATATTCAATGGGTTCCACATCTCCAAGGCATTGGGCTTGATAGATACGATCAGAGAGACTTATAGCCAAAGTTATTCAGGATCGGTTTTACGGATAATTTCAAATGGATCAGTTAGTCGGACATAGTTATTACCTGCTAATCGCCCGATGGGTTGAAGTTTTTCCAGTTGAATACGGCCATTTTGAAAAATATCTTTATCTAAATGGAAAAGAATAATGGTTCCCAGGACGAGAAAACCACTGCCTGAACCTCCATCTCCGATTTCAATGATTTGATTTAATTGACATTCAAAGGTGACTTTTGACTCACGGACTCGCATAACGTCAATTTTTTCACAAGGTACCGGTGTGAGTCCCGATTCATCAAACTCACTGATTTCAGGGGGATAATCAGTGGCTGTTTTAACCATTTCTCCTGCAAAAGACTCACTGACAATGTTTACAGCAAATACATCCGTATCTCTAATATTGATTAAAGTATCTTTCTTTTCTCCCGTTGTTCCTTTTCTAACCGGGGCAAATGCGATGGTAGGCGGATTGGAACAAACGCCAGTAAAAAATGAAAAGGGAGCTAGATTATCAATTCCATCACTGGATTTCGTGGATACGAATGCAATAGGTCTGGGGACGATTGACCCAATCATTAATTTATAATTATCTTTAAACGATTGTTGATTTGGATCGATTATCATTTTTCCTCCAGCCATGACCAGGGGTAGTCGGGGTCATCAATTGCCCGGAGGGATTCGGCACATGTGAGGGGAGAAAATGTATCAATCATGACTGCCAGTTCCACCGCTTCTTTTTTTCCAATGGATTCTTCAATTTTTCCCGGCTGTGGTCCGTGGGGAAGACCCATGGGATGATAGGTAATGGACTCGGGTTTAATTCCTTTCCTACTCATAAAACTACCCTCAACATAATACAATATTTCATCAGAATCGACATTGCTGTGGACATAGGGTGCCGGGATCGCTTTCGGATGGTAGTCATACAAACGGGGAACAAAGGAGCAAATGACCAATCCGGTCGATTGAAATGTTTGATGAATCGGGGGCGGAAGGTGAACTTTTCCCGTTATGGGCATAAATTGATTAATATTAAATATCCACGGAAAATAATAACCATCCCATCCCACCAGATCAAACGGGTGATGTTCGTAGGTATAGGTCTGAAGACCCTCTCTTAATTTCACGAGAACCTCCACCGGGCCGATCAGGTTCTCCGGTTCCACCCATTGAGGCGTTTGAATATCCCGTTCGCTGAAGGGAGAATGTTCCATCAATTGGCCAAAACGATTCCGATACCGCGTCGGTGTTTCCACAGGGCCGACAGACTCAATCACCAGAATTCGCATAGGATGTTGAACAGTCATTTGCCATATAATTCCGCGGGGAATGACCACATAATCACCGGCCATCAGGTCTAAAATTCCAAAATTGGTCATCAATTTCCCCTCACCAGTTTGGATAAATAGAACTTCATCATGATGTCCATTCCGGTAAAGAGTGTCCATAGACTGATCCACATGTGCTTTGTGAATCTGAACATCCTGATTAAAGAATAAGGGAATACGAGCAGAAATAGCATCCCCCCGGGAAGAAAGTTTTCCTGTAAATACATGGCGGCTACGATGGGTGCCGGTTAGCGCATTTATTTTTATTGGGATCCAATCACCCACGGCACTCACTGCGGTCGGAGGATGGAGATGATATACATTCGAATATGTAGAACTAAACCCTCCCCGGCTGATATGTTCTTCCCAAAATAAATGGCCACGGTTGTCACGGAACTGCGTATGGCGTTTCAGGGGAACGATTCCTCTTTGTTGATAGAAAGGCATTAGACGACTTTATTCTCCAGGATACCAATATATTCGATTTCCATTCTCACCCTGTCTCCCTTTTTTATCCACCCGCCGGTATTTTCAGGGCGTCGTTCCAAAATACACCCGCTGCCTACTGTTCCGGATCCGAGATAATCTCCAGCAAGGAGGGGAGTATTCAAGCTGGCACGTTCGATCATTTCCGGGAATGAATAATAAAGATCATTTGTATTGCCCTCAGAAATAAGCCGGTTATTGACGTGGCAAGTCATGGTCAATTCCAATTTTCCATGATCATTCCAGGCATTGGAAAGTTCGTCCGGTGTCACCATACAGGGGCCGAAACTGGTGGCAAAATCCTTTCCTTTGGCCGGACCGAGGTTTAGAGACATTTCTTCTCTCTGGAGATTTCTTGATGACCAGTCATTACAGATGGTATAGCCGGCAATGAATCGGTCTGCTTCATCTGTTTTAATATTTTTTCCACCATTGGCAATAATGATAGCAATTTCAAGTTCAAAATCCAATTCGTATGTATTGAATGGATAGGGAATATCGGCACCATGGCCATAAAGGGCATTGGGATTTGAAAAATAAAAAACAGGGAATTGATACCAGTGAGGATCCATCTCTAAACTACGCTGTTTTCTGGCTGCCTGAACATGTTGCTCAAAAGCATAAAAATCGCGAAAGGTACTCGGATTAGGAACCGGAGGTAATAATAGCACATCTTCTTCTTTTTGGGCAATATATCGTCCGTTGACCACCAGATCTTCTATGGGCATATTCTCTAAATCATCCTGAAGGTTTTGCAGTATAACCAGATGATATTCCCAATCTTTTAAACAGGAGAGGAGGGAAGTGGGAATTTCCAGGTAGTCTTTTTCCCTCTTTTCTTCGTTAAAATAAATAGCCGCACGCAAAACATCAACAACAAAATGGTTCAGGATAAAACCAAACCGTCTTGAATCACTTTTGGATTCTATATAGGTGACGAATTTCATTTTAAATCGGAGGTAATTTATAAATTTCCACGAAGTTCCTGTTCCCGTTCAATGGATTTAAAAAGTGCTTTAAAATTGCCTTTACCGAAGCTGTTCGATCCTTTACGCTGAATAATTTCAAAGAATAATGTAGGTCGGTCTTGGATAGGTTTGGTAAAAATCTGGAGCATATATCCATCCTCATCCCTGTCCACTAATATTCCCATTTCAGCCAGCCTTTCCAGATCTTCATCAATTTCACCGATATGATCTGACAACTCATCATAGTATGTTTTAGGTGTCTGCAAAAACTCTACCCCATTTTCCTGCAGCTGAGAAACAGTATTCATAATATTTTTGGTAGACATGGCCACGTGCTGAATTCCGGCACCTTGATAAAAATCAATGAATTCCTGGATTTGAGATTTTTTCAGACCTTCAGCCGGTTCATTGATGGGCATTTTTATTTTTTCATTGTCATTGGCCATGACAATGGACCGAAGGGAAGAGTACTCAGTTGAAATATCCTCATCGTCCACCGTCCAAAATCGATGCCAGCCGAATACATTTTCATAAAACTGGCAAACGGGAATCATTTCGCCGTCGCCCTGATTTCCGACAATGTGATCCATGTGAATCAATCCCACCGGTTCAGAAATCGGCGATCCGTGATATTCCCGGTATCCGGGTAAAAATATTCCCCTGTAATTATTCCTTTGAATAAAGGTATGGGTTGTATCCCCAAAAGTTTTAATGGTGGCGATAACCGCTTCTCCCTGTTCATCTTGAATCCGTTCCGGTTCTCGGATACTTTTAGCTCCATGGCTAGTGGTTTGTTTCCAGGCTGCTTCTGCGTCATCTACAGTAAATGCCACATCCTTAATACCATCGCCGTGGTGGTCAATATGCCGTCCGATATCGGTACCAGATGTTAGAGGGGAGGTGAGAATAAAGCGAATTTGATTTTGTTGCATCACATAACTGACACTGTCTCGCGAGCCCGTATCCAATCCACGGTATGCCACAGGTAAAAAGCCAAATGCTGTTTGATAAAAATGGGCTACCTGTTTGGCGTTGCTCACATAAAGTTCACAATGGTCAAATGCTTTTAATTGATATGAACTCATCTATTCCTTCAAAATATCGATAAGGGTTTGAATAAATTTTTCATTCTCTTCTTTCAGTCCGATGGATATCCGTATACAATCTTCCCAGCCAAAAGGTTTCAGGTGTCGAACAATGATCCCTCTTTCCAGCAATTTCATGGTGATATCTTCCGCACATTTTTCTGATCCCCATGCCGTTGTGATAAAATTAGCCACAGATGGAACATATTCAATATTTATTTTGGAAAATTCATTGGTTAAATAATTCATTCCCTCTGTATTTAACTCGATTGTCTTTTTTAAAAACAGGTCATCATCCAAGGCAGCATACCCGGCAACCTGAGCCAGAAAAGCCGGTTCGAAAGGAATTTTTACTTTCATCAAATTTGAATAAAGCTCATCATGGGCGAACCCATAGCCAATCCGGGCACCGGCCAGACCGTAGGCCTTAGAAAATGTCCGTAAGGTAATCACGTTATCATACCGGTAATTCATGGAGTCAGGATAATTATTAATTAAATGTGCAAATTCAAAATACGCTTCATCCAAAATGATAATGACTCTCTCCGGAACATAAGAATAAAATGCATCGAATTCATCCTGAGTAATGTAGGTCCCCATGGGGTTATCGGGGTTAGCAATATAAATTAATTTGGTGTATTCATTGATTTGGTCTGCCATGGCTTCCAGATCATACCGGTGGCTTTTCATGGGAATCCAGTGAACTTTTTTCCCAGAAGCATTGGCCATAACTTTAAATCCAATGAAAGAATTTTTTGCAGAAATAATTTCATCATCATTCAGTAAGAATGTTTTTAGTATAGTGGATATAATCCCTTCCGAACCAGCCCCTAAAATGACATTATCCATTTTAACGCTAAATTTTTCTGCCAGTTTTTTTCTTAGAACATATCCGCTGGCGTCGGGGTACCGATGGGTTTGATGCATGGCAAGTTTCATGGCAGCCATGGCCCTTGGAGATGGCCCAAGAGAATTTTCATTGGAGGCTAATTTGATAACTTCTGACAGACCGAGTTCCCGCTGAACTTCTTCCACCCGTTTTCCAGGAACATAATTCTTTAGATGTTTAATATAGGAGGGAACCAAAGGCATGAATTGAATTTACGAATGATGAAAGCTAAACTCCGAGTCATGAAAATAGCCAATAAGCTCATAAAAGGGAAATTTTTGGAAAGGCCTAACCGATTTATTACCCTGATTTCAATCAATGATCAGACAGTAAAAAGTCATCTCCCTGATCCGGGAAGACTCAAAGAATTACTCATTCCAGGTGAAACGGTCTATGTGCAGCCTGTGCCTGAAGAATCAAAAAGAAAAACCAGGTATTCGACTTTATTGGTTGAAAATAATGGTCATTTGATTTCTCTTAATACGATGCTTCCCAATAGGTTTATCAGAACACATTTTTCAATGATACCCATGTTCAAAAACTGGTCAATCTTGCGCAAAGAAGTTCCAATCGGTCATCATCGACTGGATTTTTTGTTGGAAGATTCTGAAGGGAATGAAGTTTTTACGGAAATAAAGTCTGTTACTTTTGTAAGTAATAAAGTAGCGAAATTCCCCGATGCTGTAACAGACCGGGGGAAAAAACACGCGAATCTGTTGGCTAAATTATCTATGGAAGGAAAAAAGACCCTCATTCTGTTCGTTTGCCAGAGATCGGATGCAGAAGAATTTAAACCTATGTGGGCCCGGGATCCTGCGTTTGGAAATGCATTGAAAATGGCTCATCAATCCGGCGTGGACGTTCGCTGCATAACCACAAATATTTCTTTAAAGGAAATGATCTATTCCAAAGAAATACCTGTAAATTTAAACCATTCTCATGAAGACTAAATTTTGGCTAATACCCATTTCCCTTATGGGCTTATTTGCATGGCAATGTGCTGCCATTGGTTCCCCTGGTGGTGGGCTAAAAGATAATACACCCCCTGAATTATTATCTGCTGATCCGCCCAGTGGAACTGTCAATCTAAGTTCAATAAAAGTTCAATTGAAATTTTCAGAATATATGGATGAGAAAAGTTTTGAGAATGGGATACGGTTTGCACCGGTGTTTAGAGAGCAGCCGAACATCCATATTAAGGGAGATGAAGTCATCATTACCTTACCAGATGAAATCACCAGAGATATGACAGTGGTGATTACCTTAAGTCGGATGATTAAAGATGAGCACGGTGTTGAATTGGCTTACCCCATCCAACTGGCTTATAGTACCGGGAATAAAATTCATCATGGAACTATCCGGGGGAATGTGTATTCCGGCCAACCGACCTCCGTATATTTATTTCAGGAAAATGATAGTGATACTCTCATGTTATCACCACCGGATTATATTTCCGAAACGGGAGATGACGGCTCATTTGAATTTAATTTTTTACCCGATTCCACATATGAGGTTTTGAGTATTGACCGAGCTGCTTCCGGTGCCAGGCTAGATCCATCGAGGATGGCATACGGTGTATACTGGGAGCGGAACATTTTTCTTGATTCGTTAAAAACCGATATTCGATTACGATTACATCGTGAAGAGAGTCCGCTCCGATTACTGCGAGGAGAATGGCTGGGCTGGAATCATGGACAAATTTATTTTAACAATCAACTCCCGAGAGAGATTGTATTTAATAATTTAAAAATTGGTACAAAAAAATTAAATTGGTTTATTAATCCCGCAGATCGAACATCGGTGATGGTTGCCACAAATGATTCGTTGAGGAATAAAAAGGAGCAGATTTCTTTTTCGTCAATTATGTTAGATGAAAAAATCCTGTTGGACTCGTCAAGTATCATGGTGGGTATCCCCTCTGAAAGGGATACGAGCTATTTGAGAATTATTCAGCCGGAATCAAAAGTTACTGTAATTCCTGATAGAACAGGACCGCCTCTAGAATTGATATTTTCAAGACCCATTGGGGAGACACTTGTGAATCATTATATTTTTTTATTATTCACTGATGATACGACTAATGTAGAGATTAATCAAGAAATGACTACTCCAATGAGTCTGTCGTTTTTTCCTCTTAAGGGTTGGCAGGGAGAGTCTTCCTATCAACTGAAAATCATTCGATTAGATACCATTGAATTAAAAAACGCTTTGAAAGATTCAGTAACTCTCATTGATATAACCACCAATCGTCAATTGGGATACGGTGGGCTTCTGGGGTCCATTTCCGGGATATCAGGTAATTTAGTAGCTGAGATCAATCATACTGAAAATATGGCTTGGAAATTCATGAGCATCGTAAATTCCAGCGGTCAATTTGAGTTTATAGAAATACCAGAAGGAAAATACACCTTTTCATTATTTGAAGATATCGATAATAATTTTGTTTATTCATACGGAAAAGTATATCCTTTTAAACCCAGTGAGTGGTTTTATGAATCGGGTGATACCATCGAAGTTCGGGCAAACTGGGATATTGAATTATCACCATTGTATCTGGAGCAATAAATAATGCATTGTGTGGTCATGGCTGGAGGAAGTGGAACAAGGTTTTGGCCTTTAAGTCGCAATAAAAAACCAAAACAATTGCTTAAAATTGTTGGCAATCGTACCATGTTGCAAATGACGGTAGACCGTTTAAGCAAGTGCAAGAAAACTGAGTCTGTTTATATCTCAACCAGAAAGGATTTGGTTACTGCTATTAAACGGGATATCCAAGGAATACCACCCAATAACATTATTCCAGAACCGAGTAGTAAAAATACAGCTCCTTGCATCGGATTATCCGCATTGGAAATTGCTAAAATTGATGGTGAGGCAGTAATGGGAATCTTCCCTGCCGATCATCTGATTGTTGGCCATCGGTCATTTGAAAAATCACTAAATCAGGCTGCAAAAGTTGCCCTAAAAAACGAAGGGCTAGTGACCATTGGTATCCAGCCGACATTCCCTTCCACTGCTTATGGATATATTCAATACGATCCTGATTCAAGAATTGGTAAGTTAGATGCTTTTCCGGTCAGAACATTTGCTGAAAAACCCCATTTAAATGCAGCAAAACGATTTATTGAAAGTGGCGATTTTCTCTGGAATTCAGGTATCTTTGTATGGAGGGTCAATGTATTTTTGGATCAGCTGGGGGAATATATGCCAGAGTTGAGCAACCATTTATTGAAAATTGATAAGCGCATTAAAGCTGGAAGATCCTTTAGAGATATATGGTCTGAAATCGAACCGGACTCAATTGATTATGGATTGATGGAAAAAACGGATAGTATTTATATAGTGAAATCTGATTTTAAATGGAATGATCTTGGTTCCTGGAATGCAATTTATAATGAAATGCCAAAAGGCAAAAGCGGGAACCTGATTAAAGGGAATGGAATTGTTTTAAATGGCAAAAACAATTATATACATAATGAAAATCATTTTACAGCTATTGTAGGTCTTGAAAATATCATGGTCATTAATACACCAGATGCCACGCTGATCGTGAATAAAGACAATGTAGAAGATGTGCGTAAAGTTGTAAATTATTTGAAAGAAAAAGACCGTAAAGAATTATTATGAGTTTAAAGCCAGAAAAGCTATTAATCCTGTTTGAGGACTTGGCTGTTAAACTCAATATTAAATTGGTTCATGAAAAAGGAAGTTTTGAAGGCGGTTCTTGTTTGTGTAAGGATCAGGAATATATTGTTATTAATAAATCAAAACCCATTGAGCAACGGTTAAAAGTATTGGCAGCCGCATTTCGTCAAAGAGATTTATCCGGCAAATACTTGGTTCCTGTCTTGCGATCATATATTGAAAAGGTAACTGTTTGATATAAACTATTAGAAAAACTTGATTTGCTGATGACAGGTCAGTACACTTGAGCCCTTTTTTGGTGCATTCAATATAAGAAATAATTAATAGAAATCATTCGAGGTAAGATTATGAAACAATATGCAACGATGGATATACGGAATTTTGCTTTGGTCGGTCATGGAGCCAGTGGCAAAACCTGTCTGTGCGAGGCAATGCTCTTCAGCAGTCAACAAATAAACCGTATGGGAACCATCGAGAATGGAAATACGGTTTCCGATTATCATCCAGGTGAACAAAGTAGGCAAATTTCCATTCACGCCACTCCGATGGTGACTGAATGGAATGATAAGAAATTTAATTTAATTGATACTCCCGGGTATTCCGATTTTATCGGGGAAGCATTAAGCTCTCTTGCGGTAGTTGATATGACCATTGTCGTTGTGAATGCGGTCAATGGAGTCGAAGTGGGGACAGAACAGGTCTGGGAACATGCTTCCCATAATCATATTCCCAAAATTATTGTTGTTAACGGTCTGGACCGGGAACACGTTCATTTTGATGAAGTATTGAAACAGTGCAAAGAACGGTTTGGGCAAAATGTCTTCCCGATGCAAATGCCAGTAACGACCGGGCCGGGCTTTAATAAAATTATAGATGTTTTGAGGAGTGAATTAATTGAATATGATTCCAACGGGCTAGGAAATTATGTAGAATCAAAATTGCCAGACGATCTCCAATCGGTAGTTAATGATCTTCACCAAAGCCTGATTGAGTATGTAGCTGAATCAGATGATTCTTTATTGGAAAAATTCTTTGAACAAGGTAATCTTTCAGAAGAAGAAATGCGTAAAGGGATCCATTCAGCGATCCAAAACCAAACATTCATTCCCTTGTTTTGTACAACAGCAACTTCAAATATTGGAGTTTCCCGTCTCATGGATTTCATTTCTAAATATGGCTCTTCACCGATAGACCGGGGAGAAATAACAGCGTTGGATTCCAATACGGGAGCAGAAAAAATTATTGACCTCTCCGGAAAAGAATCCGTGCTTTTTGTCTATAAAACCATATCTGAAGGTCATGTGGGAGAATTATCATTTTTCAGAGTTTATTCAGGAAGAGTCAGCACCGGAATGGATCTTTATAATACCAAACGAGATCAAAATGAACGATTCGGGCAGTTATTTGTTATGAACGGAAAAGAGCGAACCAACATTGGGGAATTGGCCACAGGGGATCTCGGAGCAGTTGTCAAGCTAAAAGATACCCATAGCGGGAATACACTATGCGGTAATGGAATCCGAGTTAAATTAAAAGATGTGGCTTATCCGAAACCAAATATTCACGCAGCGATCGAGATACACTCCAAGGGAGATGAAGAAAAAGTGGCCGTTGGTCTTGCAACATTACATGAGGAAGATCCTACTTTTATTTACCAGGTAGATTCAGAATTAAGACAGACAGTTATTTCCGGTCAGGGAGAGCTCCATTTACAAGTGATTCATGCTCGTTTAAAACGACGCTTTGGGGTGGATATTACTTTGAGGGAACCCAAAATCCCCTACCGGGAAACCATTCAAGGTAAGGGTGTATCAAAGTATCGCCATAAAAAACAAAGTGGTGGTGCAGGACAGTTTGCGGAAGTGTGGATGAGAATAGAACCTAAAAAGCAGGGAGATGGAGTTGAATTTGTAGAGTCACTCGTTGGGCAGAATGTAGATCGCGGATTTGTCCCATCTGTAGAGAAAGGTGTCCATTCTGCCTGTGAAGAAGGTGTGTTGGCCGGATATAGAATTGTGGATTTAAAAATCGATTTTTATGATGGGAAGCAACATCCTGTTGATTCTAAAGATATTGCTTTTCAAATTGCAGGAAAACATGCATTTCGGGAAGCTTTCATGCAAGCCCAGCCTTGTTTACTCGAGCCTATAATGAATATTGAGGTGAAAGTCCCAGAAGACCATATGGGGGATGTCATGGGAGATATTTCAGGCCGGAGAGGAAAAATTATGGGGATGGATACCGAAGGATCCCTGCAAATTATTAAAGCACAAGTTCCTCAGGGCAACTTGTACAATTATTCGACCACATTGAGATCAATTACAGGTGGCAGGGCTCTCCACACAGAAGAATTTAGCCATTATGAACAAATGCCGAGAGATATGGAAAAGAAAGTCGTAGCAGCTTCGAAAAAAGAGGATGAATGATGGTGAC
>CAYXMX010000049.1:0-11444 GCA_964466265.1 uncultured bacterium
TGACTTTCCTTAAACTCATATTGAGAGACTCAATGGCATTGGTGGTGTAAATCACGTAACTAATGTTGTAATATTCATTGACTTTTTTGTATTTGTTTCCATTATTACTTTGGTGAATATTAATCGTATGATTTGCATAATTTTTTGATACACATTTATAAATCTTATACTCATAAAATATAAAACTGCCGGCCCTGGTTTATCGGAATAATTATGTAAAACGTAATAAATCACTTCTTTCACTCTTCACGTTTTACGTTTTACGTTTTAAATAATTCAAAAAGCCCCCGCATCATTCGAAGGCTTTTAGTAAAAATAAACAGTCTATAGTTTACTATTTCGGTTATTCTACCATATCGGCGCCACCGATAAGATCTTCTAAGTTGAAGACACCATCCTTCTGCATTTTTTTTGCTGCCATCACAATTGTCTTTCTTGCTTTATCAACTTCCCTTTTGGCAACGGCCTCTTCTACGGGCTCATACATCGCTTGTTTCTTTTTAGGTAAATTTTCAATGACTCTGTTTACAATATTTTCCGGCATCCCTTTCAATGCCAGGGCAATGGTGTCCAATTCCACAGAATTCATCAAATCTCTCAATATTGAATCCGATAGAGCTTCGAATAAAACATCCCATGTTAAGTGATATTTTCGAACTTCTGCTGCTAATTCCGGGTTTTCTCTAGCAATATTTTCCAGGAAGAGCGTTTCTTCCTCCGGACTCAATCCTCCCAAAATTTCTGCAATATCTTTACCTCCACCTCTTGAAAAAGCTACTGTTTTGGGTAATAATTGGGATTTCTTTTTCAAGTCGGTTGCTACATTGACCATTGCTTCCAATGGAATATCGTTGAGATTCCCAAATTCAAGAATAATCTCTCCCTTTGTTTTGGCATCAAGGCGATCAAGTATTTTCATCCGGCGATCACCTGTCACCTGCGCCAAAACAATTGCAGCCACGGATTCTGATTCAGGTTTGACGAGGGCTAGCAATTGCTCATCTGTCAGTTCATCAATAAACGCAAAGGGCTTTTTTGGCTCATCAGAATTTTCATCCTGAAATTTTTCACTGACGAAACTAAAGTAAAATTCCTCCATAACCCTTTTTTTGACAAGAAAGGAAACACTTTCAAGGTCTCTCATGGAAGCTCTGACTTTACGAATATCTGTTTTCGAAAGGTCTTTGACCAGTGTAAGAGCAAGCCCCTCACCTAACACAGAAAACAAAATGGCTACTTTTTGTAAACCGGATAATCTATTATAATCTGTAATCATGGTATTGCCTTATTTTTTCTTCTTTTTATTCTTTTTTCCGCCTGTATCCTCTTCTACGGGTTCTGGAGTTGCTGGCTCCGGTTCCGGCGGAGGCGTTTCGTCTTCCATCCATTCCTTTACAATTTTTGTGGCAGTGTTTGGTTGGCTTACGCTCATGGAAACAACCGCTTGTCTCATATCTGAAACTTCACTCTGTAAAACAGCTGTATCTTCCATTGGTGTACCTTTTTGTGGAGGTGTAACAGATTGTGCGGACGCAGTTATTGGTTCCTCTTTACTTTTTTTTTTCCGTGGTCTGGGTGGATACATCCACGGTGGTGGTAACTGTTGTTTTTGTTTATTGCCCATCATCATAATGACCATCACAACCACCAAGATAATAACCAGCGCACCCAACAGTGAAATAAATACAATCATCGTCGTCGAAGAACCGGTTCCTCCCATCCGGTCAAGATCTGTTTGAACAGCATCCAACTTTGCTAACTTTTCTGTAATTTGAGCATCCAGTTTATCTTTTTCGCTCAATTTTTCGCCCATTGCATTTTGCGCTTGAGCTGCGACATCTTCGGGAACTTCAGAAGACGCCAACATGGCTTTTAAACTTTCAATTTCCTTATTAAGGGCTTGTAGCTTTAAAGAGTCTCTTTTCAAAATATCTCTTTTTTCAGCTTGATATGCTCTTTCTTTCGCTGTGGCTTCTAAATTAGTCAACTGTTGCTGAAAATAATCTTTGTCTTGCTTACGGCGGTCCGCCTCTTCTGCTTTATAATTCTCTAATTCATTTTTCCAGTTTACGCCTCTTTCATCTGTTTGCTGCTGTTCCAAAGATTCAAGTTTTTCTGCAATATTTTTTAATAAAATTTGTTCAGCTGTTTTTTCATCTCTTCTTTCTTTAAAAGTAGCAGTCATAATACTTAAAGCATCGCCTCTGGAACGACTAAACCCTGATGCGACCATGACCACTTGACGAATATTTTCTATTAATTCTGGAGCAGCTCCTTCCTGAAGAATAATGCTGATATCCAGTTTAGTAATATTTGCAGCTGAAGGGTGTTTGTTAGTAACCGTGCGGGATAATATTTTATTATTGGAAGTGGAAGGCAAAGTTTGGTTTTGATTTGATGTGTTTGGTGCTGGTTCGCTCAAAGCAGGTGTTGTCGCAGGGCCACCATCTGACTCAAATTCGAACCCGGGAATGGGTAAACCACTTGAGTAGGAAGGAGTTGTTGATGTGGGTGTATCCAATGATTCTCTAATTTCTGACGAAAGAACCTCCGATGATTGGCGAGCATCTTGTGGCTGTCCTTCATCTAAAATAGTAATTTGTTCCTCCGTACCATCGGTAATTTCAATTTCAGCTTTAACATCAATGACATATTTCCGATCATCAATTAATTTTGACAGAGCATCCGTAATACGCTGACGTAAATCATTTTCAACCATAAATTTTTGGGCGAGATAACCGCTTCCTTGGCTCAAAAGCGTTCCGGTAGAGAGTACGGCTAATAAAATTATTTTTGTGAAAAATCGATTTTTATTCATGATAGTTCCTTTGCTTATCAAACTATATCTATGTGTTATTTCCAGATTTGTTTTTTTCATTTCCCGGCCGGCTGTATTGAGGAGCCATAAACGTAATTTCCACCCGCCTGTTTCGTGCTTTTTGATTCGGAGTTTGGTTATATTTTAGAATGAGTTCATTGGTAATTAATTCGTGTGATCCCTTGTCCCGGGGAACATATTCACCATACCCCACGGCCTCTAATCGAACAGGATTCACTCCCAGTTTAATTAATTCTCTGACCACTGCCGATGCCCTAGCAGACGATAATTCCCAGTTGGTTGGATATTTCTTCTGTAGTGCTTCCGGCAGAGGTTCATTATCGGTATGCCCCTCAATGGCAACTCTAAAATATGAGTTTTTAATGGTCGGTACAATCTTTTTCAAAATACCAATAATTTGCGGTTTAGCGACGGCTGATCCAGATGCAAAACTAATATCGGAGGATATGCCAATGGTTACTCCTTTAGGTCCAGTAGTCACATCAACGGGTGTTTCACCTGTCTCAGATTCATCTTTCATTTCTTTTACCATTTTTTTGACAGCTTTTTTTACATCAGACAAACTCATTGCCTGGCTTGTTTTTTTGATTTTTGAACCGACAGATTTCCCCATAGCGTCAGCCATTTCCTGAAGTTTTACAGGATCAATCGTTGAGATGGCCGCCAGCAAAACAAAGAAGGCAAAAAGCAGTGTCATCATATCTGCAAAGGTGCCAAACCATCCCGGTAAACCTTCATCTACAAGGCTTTTTCCTTTTACAATTCCTGCCTTATATGCTTTTTTTTCCCCAGATGATTTTGACATTAATTAGTCTTCTTTTTTCCATTCGTTGGGAGGAATAAATGAATTGAGCTTTTCTCTGACAATCAGCGGATGTTTTTTCTGGTGAATCAGACGAGCCGATTCTACTAACATTGCTTGCATGGTACTGGTAAAGCTTATCCTTGTGTTTAATTTTTCGCTCATGGGGAGAAAAAATAAATTGGCAAAAACTGCGCCGTAAAATGTGGTTATTAATGCCGCTGACATTCCAGGTCCAAGCGCATCAGCTCCACCTTCTCCGCCAAAACCCGCCAGCATAATGACGAGACCGATCAATGTTCCAATCATTCCCCATGCAGGAGCCATTGTTCCCATGGATTTAAATAATCCAGCTTGAGTTTTTTCACGGACCTCCCTGTATTCAATTCGTGTCTCTAAAATTTCGGTCAGTTCATCCAATGAATATCCGTCCACAACCATTTGGATACCATCTCTGAAAAACGGGTTTTTAATACCATCGATGGATTTTTCAAGCTCTGCGGCGCCTTTCCTGCCAATTTCAGATACTTCAACAGCATCATCCACCACCGTTCCCAGTTTTTGTTTTCCCCCTTTAAATACGGCACCCATGGCAGCACCCAGTTTCATCACATCAGACAATGGGAAAGCAACTGAAACTGATGCCACCATTCCTCCAAATACAATAGCAAAACTTGCAGGAGAAATGAACCCTGCCATACTGGCATTCGCCTGTGCAGCTGCAATAAAGATTCCGCCAAAGATTGATGCTAATCCAATAATGATTCCAACCAGGGTTGCAATATCCATATATATTTACTCCTCTACTACACTTGTGGATTTTAAACGATTTTCATGTAGAGCTTTTAAAATGTTTCGTACATCATCATATTCAGGGTCCATCCGCAAAGCTAAATTCCAATTGATCGTCGCCCGCTGAATATCTCCCAGTTTGTAATAGATAGACCCCCTTCTGGCGTATGCTAATGCCAGGTTGGGATTCAAATCCAAGGCAGATTCTACTTCCTGCAAAGCAACCCGATAATCTCCAGAATAAAAATATCTTAAGGAGCGGGATAAATGGCGCATTGCTTCATTCATACTTTTTTCCCCCGCATTACGATCCAATTTTGTTACCAACAAAGAATCTTCCAATATCTGAGACTGCTGCTGTAATGATGCAAGCTGAACCATCAGGTTGCGCATTTCATTTCTCAACATCTTCATAGAATCCCTTACCGTATGCACCGTATAGTCTGCAAGAACTAGCGTAGAATCCATTGAAGAAGATAGAGATTCATATTGCCCGGTTCCCGGAAGTTTTAACTGTTCTCCCGGCAAGGGTGATGGACCGCTTTCCCGGGGCAAAGATCGACTACCTGCCCTTGGAACGGCCATATCAAATCCAAGCGTAATTCCAGGATGACCTTGCCAATAACGATATTTCCAATTCGGAAGCTTTTCTATGTGGGTGAACCCTAGGTTCAGGCGATAATCCGAGGTAAGGGGGATGCGGAGTCCCACATTGATGCCTGTCCCGTCAAATTCACCCACAAGATCTATTCCACCCCATTTTTGCAAATATGGGGTATTCATAATTAGACCCATAAAAACACCCGCCTTAGTTCCTTGGTTTGAACTTTGACCATTAGAGGTCGCTCCAGCGGTCGAATCAATAGCGGCATTCAGGGTATCTGCAGCAGCAAAGCCACCCGTTCCAAATCCCATAAAGGTATTTAAATGGTAAGCGCCCAGGTTCTTTTCGCTGCTGACTACTGCAAAAAATGAAAGTTCATTTGGATTAAGACTCAGTCCGCCCTTCCCGCCAGTATCTGAATTTTGGAAAACAATATCCTGGAGCCCCAAGGAAAGAGAGATATTATTGTATGTGTAAACTCGTTGCTGCAGATGGAAACCAAATTCCACGGGTGGTGTGTAGCCGGTAGTACCTAACAAAGCCAGAGCGGTAGTATCTGCCGTTTGTACAGATGAAAACCCAAACGTAAAGTTTTTTCCCAACTCTGTATCAAAATAAATCCCCTGCGCAGAGTTAAAGGGGTTAAAATTGTGCAGCTCTGCTCCAAAACCTGTCCTGAATAAATATGGTGCTCTTTGAACACTGGAAGAAGGAATTTTCATCATAAATCCCGGTCGGGTATACGCAACGCGGGAAGCACTAAAAGATATGGTTGTAAGCAACAATTGAATAATAATAAAACTGGTTAATTTTTTTCTCACTGTAAAGCCATCTCCACTCGTTTTAATTCCAGGCTTGCCAATCGGGTATATTCACTATTTGGATATTCGTTTACTACCCGATCAAATGCTTCCATTGCTAATGTTAAATTTCCCAATTTTTTATAGAGCAATCCCTGTTTAACCAATGCGTCGTCCAAACGCTTCGATCCTTGATTTTCTAATAATTTATTTAATATATCTAAGGCTTTTTGATAATCATGAACTTGTTGATAAGCATCTGCTGTCCAATACAGTACATTGTCTGTTATATCTGACGATGCCAAATCTAAACGACATTGTGCAAAATATTCCAGAGCTGATTGATAATCATCTCTTTGATATGCAAAAACGCCCGCCATATACACCTGCTGATTAAACCTTTCTTTCTGTGGAAGGTCTTCAATAGAAATGCTCTCTACTTCCGGCAGGGATACCAGATTTACATCGTTTTCCATAGATGGTTCAGTTTGTGATACGGTAATGCTCGGCAGTGGTGGTTTCTTTTTAACAGATTGATTATCAGCAAGTATAGATTTCAGCTCTCGGTTTTCAGCTCTTAGAATATTAATTTCATTGTTAAAGGTGGTTTCAATATTAGAGATTCGGGCATTAATACGCTCAATGGCCGCCAGCAAATCCTTTGATGCAGCCAAATATACAGATCCACTATGTACTTTTTTAATCCGAAAGTCAACTTCTTTTGAAGGTGCATTTATTAATCTAGTGTATGTTTCATTGCCTTTTGCAGGCTCAATCACAATACCCAGGTCAAGTAAAAATATTTCTGACAGAGAAGATTTTGCGGGTTCCGACTGTGAAAGCAATGGGCTAACTATTATGATTGCTACCATCAGGCGGGAATAAAACTGATGTCGAAAAGTCAACCTCATTATTATTCGTACTCCTCCCAGTCAATGACATAGGAATAGCCAATAAAGGAACCAAAATCATTCGGAATGAATAATTCGAACGCTCCTACCGCCCCAGGCAGAAGGGTTGCATCGGTGGTAATACCAGAGTCAAACGTGTGATAGGTACCTCGAACAAAGGTGGTAAGTGTCTTGGTTTCTCCACTCCAGTTTTTCCGGAAAACAAAATCCATTTTTACAAAATCAGCTCGCCGTCCTCCGATGTTTTTGACTTCTCCTGTAAATATTATGGAACCTTGATTATCTTTACTTTCGCTAATATTTCCCACCAATACACAGTTTGCAGAATATTTTTTACCTGCTTCGCGACTGAAGGGGTCTGAAGACGTATATTTTGGTTCGGCCAATTTTGGCATGGGAGGAGGTGAATAGCTGTCTCTAATTTGCTCCGGAACATATTCTTGTGTTTCTTCAGTTACAACATTATCAATTACACGAACCACATTTTTCCGTTCAATAATAAGATAACCCACCAATGTTTCTACTTTAAGGGTTTCTTCATCCTGATAAACAATTTTGCCAAAAACAGTGCTGCCGTTCTGTAATATAATTTCTTTGGAATAAATGGCGAGTGGATTGACCCACATTTTACTGAGCGCCTTAAGGTCTTCTAATTCAGAATTCAGATGTTTTATTTCTGCTCCCAGTTTTTTTAATTCGAAACTGATTTCGGTGGAAACGTATTCTTGTGAACTTCCGGAATCGGTCGCTCCATCAGGAAGCAAAACAGCCTCAGAAGATCCTCCCTCATCGTTTTCATTGCTGGAGGTGTCGGTTTCTGTTCTTTCTACCAATAAAATTAATTCAATATCTTCAACATCGTTATTGGAAATGTTGATTGGAAACCTGGCCGTTCCCTGATCTCCGCCATCGACTTCTAATATATAGTCGCCCGGGAGAACTTTTTTAAAATTAAAACTTCCTCCGCCCATACCCATTCTGCGTTTTGATGCATTGGTTCGTTGAGACTCTACTCCATCAGATGTGAGTAATAATACCGTAATACCGCCAACCTTACCTCCGTCTGAATTCTTCACAGTACCGCTTACTGTAACTCCCTTAGCAACAAGGGTCGAACCAGATGAAAGAAGAAAAAGGCTGAGTATAGCGAAATTAATCAGCGATTTTTTATTCATTTACTTACCTCGGTTTTAGTATCACAAAGGCGATTGCCCGCCTTGGATAGATAAGTTTACTTCCAACTATAATCAAGTGTCAAGAAGAAATATACATACCATTAAATAGTCATTTATCGAGAGCAAACATGTTAATTTGCTTGATTTATGGCGTTAATTTATTGGATAAATTTCTCCATATTTCTTTTTCAGATAGTCTATAAAGGGTTTTGCTGACAGAGGTCTTCCTGAAATAGAATGAATTAATTCTTTCGCTGTTTGTTTTCTACCAATCTGATGGACGTTTTTTCTCAGCCATTCTTGCAACGGAGAGAGATTCCCGATTCTAATATAATCCGTTAAACCAAACAAATCTTCCTTAGCTTTATTAAACAGAATTATATTATAAAGATTGCCCAGTGCATAGGAAGGAAAATACCCAAAGCTACCGTGGGACCAATGAATGTCCTGCAAAACACCTAAACTGTCTGTCTTTGGTCGGACGTCAAAATATTCTTCCATTTTATCATTCCAGATTTCAGGCAAAGCGGCCACATCCACTGAATCATTAATAATCATTTGCTCAATATCAAACCGAAGCATAATGTGCAAATTATATGTCATTTCATCAGCATCCACCCGGATGTATCCTGGTTTAACGGTGTTGATTGCCATATAAAATTCATCCAGAGAAATCTGTTTTAAATTTTCAGGAAATACTTTTTGAAGTTTCGGAAAGTAATATTCCCAGAAGGGTTTACTGAGACCAACCAAGTTTTCCCACAGCCTGGATTGGCTTTCGTGAATTCCGTATGAAATCGCTTCGCAAAATGGGGTACCATACCAGTTTTTATCCATTCCCTGATTGTAGAGAGCATGCCCTCCTTCGTGGATAGACCCGGTTAGACAGTCTAATAGATTGTTTTCATTCACTCGGGTTGTAATTCTAACATCCGTTGGATGAAATTCAATGGTAAAAGGATGAATTGCTTTGTCCTGTCTTCCACAATTAAAGTCATAACCCATATCTTTTAAAATCATTTCCGAGAAATTCCACTGCTTTTTTTTATCATAGTGCTGTTGAATAATTTCTTTTCTTGTGTTGATATTTGAACGCTGAATCGTTCGTATCATGGGAACCAACTCTTCTTTAAGTTCCCTGAACAATTGTTGAATCTCTGTCGTAGTAATTCCCGGTTCAAATTCATCTAATAGTGTATCATATGGAACACCTTTATTCCCAAGGTAATTGATTTCTTTATGCTTCAGAGCAATGATTTTTTCCAAATGTGGTACAAACAATCCAAAGTCATTTTTTTCTCTGGCCTCAACCCAAACCGGTTGAGCCAAAGACGCCGTTTTAGAAAGTTCCTCAACATATTCTTTCGGAAGAGCCACGGCTCTGTGGTAATCTTTCCAGATTTCATACACCAATCGTTCGCTCTCTCGGTTCAATCCTCCAAGCGTCTCCCCGGATTCCAGGTTAATGAGTTCTCCCAGTGGTTTCGCAACACCCTCTCCAATAAACCTTTCATGAATTATGGACTCCAGCATGGATACCTGTCTTGCCCTTGCCCCTGATCCTCCTCGGGGCATATATGTTTCCATATCCCAGTACAATACATTGACGGCACCCCTCAGATCTGTAATTTGTTTTAATTCATTCATTAATTTTTGTAGTGGTTTCATTAATTCCTCCTATTTCCAAAAATCCTCGTATGTTTTTTTTCGCTTTTTTATTTCAGCTAATCTTGTATTTGTGTCTGTTTTAAGTTCATATGAAAGGTCGCCTTTTAATGCTTTTTCATAGGTTTCAATGATGAGATCAAAATCACCATCATCCTTTTTTTCATAGGCTCGGGCCATCCAGTAATGCGGTTCTCCATCTGCAGGGTTGTAATAAGCCGCCTGACCAAATTTTTCAAGGGAATCCCACAAGGCAGATTGGCTTCCTTTATTAAACAATCGATGGCCTTCAATCATCGCCAAACCATATTTTGCAATTTTGTTTTTATGATCCAGTGTTAATGATGCATTAAATTGACGTTCTGCTTCCTTATAATCCTTTCCTTTGAGGGATGTTAATCCAAGATTATTATGGGCATTAATTAAAACGGCAATTATTTCTTCTGATGGAGGCTCTCCTGTTAATAACTCTTTTTCTCTGGCAATAACCATTTCAGGGTTCTCTTCGGCCAATTCAGCCATGGATGGGGCACAACCTGCCAGCCAATAGACAAGGAGAGTCAGGATAAATATTTGTGAATATTTTGTCATTGTTGATTTTCCGTTTTTAGCCTTCAAAGCAGAAGACATTTTTATTTTCATAAAAAGAGCGATAAAGTTCCGACATGGAATCAATCACATAGTACCTGTCCTGAATTTTACTATAATCAAATCTTGTCATGACGACTTCCTCTATATCAAAAGGAATAAATTTCGAATGGGTAGATTTATTTTTAGCACAGGCAATCACATTTTCAATTTCATCATACGATGAAATAATACCCGCTCCGTACAATTCATAATCGATATCATTTTTTTGATGGCGAAACGGATCGGTTTCTCCATTGTTTTTTACCAGACCAAACTCGTACGTCCACCAGGCAAAATTCTGCAATCGCTTCAAATTGTGGAAAACAAGAGCCAGTTCATGATTTCGCTTGTTCCGGATAATTTCTAAACCGAGATTTCCCATATCGTGCATAAAATCGGCATAGTCTTTATTCATTAAAAACGGCACATGTGCCTGTACATCGTGGAATATATCTGGCTCAGGTGTATAGCCTTCTTCGTTTTGAATCTTCACTCCGGCATATTTTTCTTCGAATCGAGGAGACTTTCGTATGATATCCGTTACGGGAAACTTTCTGTTTGCATTCAAATCAAAAAACAATTCTTCATCCAGAAATCCGGCAACTGGAATTAAAGTCCATCCGGTAGCATTTTTAATAATGGGGGAAATCGCGTCAAATTCAGGGAACCGATCGCGTGGAATGGGTAATGTTTGCATCCCTAATATATATTCTTTTGATGCATATTGATCCAATAATCTGTCCAAACGGACAAAGAGTTCTTCCCATATCCGATTTTCCAGATTTACAATTGTATCATATTGCTGATTTTTTTTATAGGCGTCTTTCTTTGAGAAAATTTTTATACCTCCAATTGCGTTAGGAATAACGTTATCAAACAAATGGTCGTATTTGGTTGCTTCTTCTGTCATGTCTAAATATTGTAGTAGTGTAAATATACGTAAGACTAGATAAACAGTTCAATTTACCAGAGCCAGATATATGTTACAGATCTGTTTTTCATACCTAAATATGTGTCTCTAGGGTTTCCGCAAGCTGATCTCATTTCGATACTTTCTTTATGGAAAATATCATAATCCTCCCCAAAAATCACACCCCTGAATCGTCCTTCTTGATCTGAACACCATTCCCTAACCGCTTTTCTTAAAGCGCCTTCTCCATGTCCATGAATGATTTTTAATGCGCGAATATTTCCTTCAAACATTGCTGTGCTCACTTCTGTTTCTA
>CAYXMX010000050.1:0-11067 GCA_964466265.1 uncultured bacterium
TTTTGTTTATATATATCAATGATATCTGTCAAATATAGTCTAATTCAGTCAAATAATGACCCAATGTGGACATAAAACGGTGGACATAGATTCTGTACACATAAACCCCTATTATGTGAACAAAACTATGTGAACGGATTATGTATAATAGGATTCAGATTTGAATCGATAGTTTATCACAATTCCCTTAGCGTCTATATGATCTGCGCGGTTTGCGAAAACAGGCTGAAAACTTCTGTCTTTTTATAATGATTGTTTAATCTTAGAAAACCAGACAAAATCTGCCATATGGATACGGTTTAACCTCGGACGGAACACCCTAATTTAACCAATTACACATGAGTCCCGAGTAGTACTCTCAAATAGCAATAACTCTTCTGTCGAACGCGCATAACTTGGTTTTCCCGATACCGTACCGCTGAGCAGGTTCACTATGAACTTTTCCTGGTAACCGAGGAGAAACATAGAAAATTTACAGATTTGGTAGGAAGGCTGTAAAGTGAAATTCAACCCGGTCATAAATTTCGAGAGAACCTTTTTATACATTCTACAATCAGTATCTGCAAAAATACATATGAAATGACGGTTTTGGTTCGTTTACACATTCACTAGGAAAATAATGGCTCTCAAACTGTTTAAAGTCATCCGAGTGAACGAATTAACTACCTTTTAGTTGTCCGTAAAATAGACCAGATTCACAACCATCCTTGCTAAGTTCGGAGAGGAGAGATAGAGAAATAACTTGACTACGCTTTAACCTTACTTTACTCCCCATGGCAAAAAGATTCATATGGACGGAAAAGGCCGCTGGGTAGACAATGTATTCATAAAAAGATTATGGCGAAGACTGAAATATGAATAAGGTTATCTCAATGCGTATAACACAACAAAAGAAGCCAGAGAAGGAATTGGTGAATGGATTAACTTCTACAAACATGAAAGAACCCACCAATCACTTGAAAGAAAAACACCGGAACAAGTATATTTAAACAGCAGGTCAATAAAGGAATGGGCTGCTTAATGAAAAACTCCGCATTATTAAATGCTCGCTCCCACTCTTGAGTGTTGATAGTGTAACCCATCAACATTTCAAGCAAAGGGTGGTTTACGGCACTAAAGGAAGTCTGTGTGAACTATCATTATTCTATGCTCTTCATCCCGTCCAAATCCAGACGTACCTGCCGACCGCAGGCGGGGAAAAGCAGTTATTAGACCGATCAAAAGATGTATTTGGTTCATCCGAGAGGGAGCAAAAACATTATGAGTCAAAAGTCAAGGAACTCCATGCAAAAAATAGGTCAATTGATCCCGGTTCATTGGGAGAGTACGGTTTTTTAGGTAAAGCGTTCTGTAGTTAAATCTGTAGGAACTCATGACTTTAAACATTAAAGAGTAAAACCACGGCTCAGACTATGGGGGCCACTTCTTACCACAAATCTAATATTGTTGGTTAGGCTAAAATTTTATGGCTATATTTAATAACAAATAAACTTATAACAATTTTACTAAAAATGGGTTTTTAATTGATTAATGAAATATAAGGGTTGACAATTTTTGAATGCTGAATAATTCCAAAGAACAGTTTGAGGAAATTTTTCTGGCAGTGTTGGGGATAACGCCACAGGTATTAACAGAATGCCTTTATTATTATTATTCAGATTATTATAAACAAAATCGACATTTTGACTCTATTACGGTTTTTACCACCACTATCGGGGAAAAAGAATTAATAAAATCATTATTTGTTGATGAAAAGTTGAAAGATCTGGAAAAACATTTACACTTAACGCCGGGAACAATACCTTTTAATAAAAAATCCATTAAAGTTCTCTCGAACACCGACGGGACAATGTTGGAAGATATGAGAACAACGAAAGATAATGAGAGTGCCCATTCTTTTTTATTAACCGAAGTGAAACGGGTTACGTCAGATCCTGGTGTCAGAGTAACAGCGACAGTGGCAGGAGGTCGAAAAACCATGAGCTCCTACATGGCATTGGCTTTTCAATTGTACGGGCGAAGGCACGATGAATTAATCCATATACTTGCTCCCGAAGGTAGAATGCAAAAAAACTCAAACTGGTTTTTCCCGAAAAATCCTGAAAAGGAAGATGAGAAATTATTTGTTTCACATATCCCGATTTTGAGAGTAGGACGTTATTTAAGAAAATCTCTTGATCTCTCGCCGGATGAATTATTTACCAAACTTCAGAATGACTTGGCATCAAAGAGTAAACTTAAAAAGCTCGTTATTAAGAAAAATGAGTTTTGCGGGGATGGCTCTACTATTAAAATACAAGCCAAACCGGCATCTTACCTAATATACCTGTTAAAAAAACGATTATCATCGGGTTGTAAGATAGACTGTAAAGGTTGCACAAAATGCTTTGCATCTAAAGATGAATTGGTTAAAGCTGCGAATAACGAAATATTAAAAGAACATGAATTCATTTCCGGAGAATGGGATGGATATTATCTCCGAACCAAGGGCGCTGAACAGGGTTTAGAAATGGTCAATGAAATTATTTCCAGGTTACGTAAAATTATTAATGATAGTCAAATATCTCTGCATTTCAAAAATTCGATCCGTGTTAGAAGTATTCCTCTCGACCCGGACAATAACACATATAAATGGCATGGTATCGTTATCGACAAAACTATAGTTACTTTTAATAATTGACAATGTTGTCAAAATAGGGAGAGCAATTAATAGAAGCTAATTTGAACTATGAAATTGGACATAAATAAATATACAATTGAATACACAGTTCTTGAAAAATTGGTTCTTCCTGAATATTCCGGCTCCACCTTTCGCGGTGTATTTGGTCATGCTTTAAAACAGTTATCCTGCATTAATATGAATGAGGACTGCTCAATATGTCAACACAGCAAAGAATGTATTTATTCTTTAGTATTTGAAACAAAGTCTCCGGAAAATGATATTCCACCATTTCCCGGCATGAATTATATACCCCATCCGTTTATTTTACGACCAGGTAAAAAGACAATGGGTCATTTGAGAGCAGGTGATGTGTTTTCATTAGAATTAAATATTTATGGACGTTTCATCGATTGGTCTCACTATTTTTTAAAAGCTCTGCAGAATACGGGAAAAATAGGTGCAGGAAAAGGAAAGGGCAAATTCAGGTTAAATCGCATTGTAGACCGTGCTTCCGGGAATGTACTATATCGGGATGGTGCTTATTTTTCTTCTCCAGTGACAGAAACACTTTCATTGAATTATGAAAAATCTTACAACAATATTCAAATGCAAATTATTACAATGCTTCGATTTGTAAAAAACAGACGAATGGTGGATGACTTAACTCCGGAAATTTTATTTAAAGAGGGAAGCAGAAGGTTTCGAATACTAGTTCATTATTATGGACAAATTGATGATGAATATGATTATCGATCAATCATTGAAAGTGCAAAAACAATAAGATTTCAAAATAATCTTTCTGTAAAGAAAATATCCAGATATAGCAATCGGCGTAATAAATACATCAATATTGATGGTCTTATAGGCAATATGTTTATGGAAGGTGTACCACCCCAAAATTATGCACTATTAAAAGTATTGGAAGAGACTCATCTTGGTAAAAGTACTGTGATGGGATTGGGTCGAATAAAAATCCGGAAAACTTGAAAAAAGGAAATATGTCATGAGTCAAAAAACAGGATTATTGCTGGATGTATCCGGTATTCAAAGATACATTTTCGGGACAAACCGTTTAAAACAAATTGTTGGTGCCTCAGGAAATATACGGACTGTTATCGCAAAGAATGATGAAGAAGATACCTTTCTTGACCGTCTATTGAATGGTAAAGGAGACATTATTTATTCCGGTGGTGGAAATGCATTACTGCTTTTTAATTCTGAAGAGGATGCAAAAGATTTTTCACAAAGGTGGTCTATGAAAATTCTGGAAGACTATCCGGGGATTCAACCCGCCGTCGGCCTGTGTACTTATGAGTATAATAAGGATAATTTCGAAGAATTTTTGAAAGTATGCAGAGAGCAACTACGAATTTCCAAAGCCATCAATTCAGCAAATTTGACTTTACCCCGGTATGGCCTTACAGCTGAATGTGTCTATACAGGTAGTTCTGCGCAGTGCTACAATAATGAGATAAAAACTAACCATGCTGGCGGGAATGAATATTATTCTATTATCGCAAAAACAAAAGATAATGGGTATGATGCAGCCAATGATCGATTTTATAAGGAATATAATCAAGATTTTTCTGAAAATTTCGAGGATTTGGCCGGGACAACCGGAGATAATTATCGGTCGGGAATGGCGATTGTACATATTGACGGAAATGATATAGGAGATATGTTCAGTAAACTAATAACTCATGATGAATTTGAATCTTCTTCAAAAAAAGTCAGAAGACTCTTTTCTGATGCCATGAAATTTGTTATAAATGATATCGCTGAAATAAACAATAAATACCAGAAAGACTTAGGTCTGAAAAAAGGAGTATTTCCCTTTCGTCCGATTATTGTTGGAGGGGACGATATCACCTATGTTTGTCATGCTTCTTTGGGCCTTTGGTCGGCCTATAGTATATTAAAAAATCTTGCTAAACAACAAATGGGTGAAGACAATCCCATTACAGCCTGTGCCGGTATCGCATTTACAAAACCCAGTTATCCCTTTGCTACTGGATATGCATTGGCAGAGGAATTATGTGAAGAGGCCAAGAAAAAACGCCGGAAGGGTGGTGATAAATCACGGAACATTTCATTCCTTGATTTCCATATTATGAAGGGGGGCGCTTTTAGCGATCTGGAAACGGTTCGTGAACATGGATATCAATTGGCTAACAAATCCCTAATAGGCAGACCTTTTGGAATTGAAAAAGGACAGGAAGCTTTTGATTGGTTGGTGGAAACCGGCAGAGGGATGGTTAAAGGAAACGAAAACAATAAATGGCCAAAAAATAAAATTAAAGAATTGCGGGAAGTCGTTTACAAAGGAAAGTCAGCGATCAAAGCATTTTACACGCATATGAAGAGCCAAGGTAAGAAAATACCAAAGCTTGAATCCCGAGACCCTCGTGAAGAGTTGGGTATTCCTACAGAACTGGATTTATGTGAATTTCTGGATGTATATCCCAAATGGTTATTTGAATGGAACAATATCAAGAATGAGGAGGCAGGCAATTGAATTCACTATCATTTACAATAGAATTATTAGCTGATGCATTACCGGCATCAGGGATGGCAACGTCTTCCGTTATTGATACGGATATTGCTACGGATGAATTGGGCCTTCCATATCTCCCGGCAAAACGACTGAAGGGACTCCTCTTGGAATCTCTTATTGAAGTTGGAGAAACGATAGGGTACAAAACTGAAATCGATTCTTTATTTGGTATGGTTGGAAAATCCGTTAGTCAATCATTATTTATTTCGGATGCCAAAATAGAGAATCATGAGGATTTTATTGAATGGCTCCATTGGGCAAAATCAATTTATCCCGGAGAATTTCAGGCAGAAAGTATTACCGATACTTTTACCAATATTCGTAAACAAACAAGGTTAGAAAAAGGAATTGCTGTTAATCATTCTCTTCGTTCCAGTCGCGTTTTAAACAAAGGACTAAAATTTGCCGGTACCGTGACAAAAAATGGCGGATTAAATCAACAGGAGTCAGCGCAACTTGCTTTAGCCTTTTCTAATCTTCGTTATTTTGGTGTGAATCGAAACCGTGGATTCGGGTTTATTCACTGTGTTCTATTTAATCAAAATCAACAACCAATTGATCTAAAAAAATCATTAGAGGAGTTGACGTCATGAAAAAACTCACCTATAAATTGGTAACTAAAACACCCATTATCATTAGCGATTCTGTCGGTGGAAATAATCATATATCTACCTCTAATTATATACCAGGCTCAAGTGTATTAGGCATGACTGTCGGTAGATATCTTCAGAAAAACCAATTAGAAAATGCTCAAAAGGATACTGATTTCAAAAGATTGTTTTTATCTGACCAAGTGATGTTTCTGAATGCTTATCTTGAAATAGACGGTAAGCGGTCAACACCGGTTCCAATGAATCTCCCGCGCAGAAAATCTGATCCAATGAAATACATTGACATCTTTATCAGCAATCAGCCAGGTACAAAATTCTATTCAGGATTTACGAATAATATCCTTGTAGAAAAACCTAAAAAATGTATTCATTTTCATACGTCTCGCAAGGATAACCGACTGGCTGGAAAATCAGTAGATGGAGGTATTTTTACTTATGAAGGACTTGCCGAAAATCAGATATTCGCTGGCGAAATTATTGGTGAAGAGAGTGACTTGGAAATAATCAAAACTCTTTTTAATCCTCACACTACTATTCGACTGGGCAGGTCCAAAACAGCCCAATATGGAGAATGCGAAATAATCTTTGACGGCATCGAGGATTTCACTCATTCGGTGGGCCATAAAGATTCATATGTACTGACACTCAATTCCCCCATGATTATTTTGAATGAAAATGGAGCCTCCAGCACCCTCCTCAAGGATTTGGAAAGTACGTTGGGTAAAGGTATTTCAATCAATAAAGAGAAAGCGATTGTTAAAACGACTACAGTGGAAACATACAATCGCAAATGGGGTTGTAAACGACCGGCAGAAACGGCTTTTGCTCCTGGATCTGTTTTCGAAATAAAAGTGGACATCAACAACGCTGTTTCATGGGTGGAGTCTTTAGTTCAAAAAGGATTGGGAATTCGTAGAAATGAAGGATTCGGTGAAGTGTCTATTGTGGAGATCAATCCGGTTGAATTGCAATCTAAACAAATCAATTTGGAGCATCCAAAACCAAATGGTCATCCCCATGAAAAGGTCGCTGAACTATTTCGTAACATCATTGAAAAAGAAAGTCTGGTGGAGGCGGAACAATTAAGTGCCGGTGAAAGAATTAGACCTAAAATGCCTAATTCACTTACATCAAAATTACTTTCATTGTTCAGAGCAAACCATCCCGAGAAAGAAATCAAATTGTTCCTTCAATCCATCCAAACTCATAAAGATGGAGGAGAATCAGTTGATAAAATAGCGGCTGAACATTTAAAAAAAGTCAAAATAAAAGGGACATCTTTGTTTGATATCCTGGATAATGTACATACGGAGGCAGATCACCTGACAGATAAGATTGAAAGTAAATTTCTTCAATCATTCCCGAAAGAAGTGGGCATGTCATTAGATAAAAATAAAATATGGGTCCATTATTGGAAATGTCTTTTAATCAATCACATGAAGGAGAAACAATCATGAACCATGTAAATGACAATGCAATCATAACTGAGCGCATTCTTGTAAGCGGTTGGTTAGAAACCATTTCTCCATTGATGATTAGCCAGGGTGAGGGATCAGACACAGATAGTGATATTGTCTTGGATGGAAGTGGAAAACCATTCATCCCCGGTACCTCTTGGGTGGGAGCTGTGAGAGATCATTTTCAGAGGAGAATTGACGATAATCTTTTAGGCGTATTTTTTGGAGACGGTGAAGATTATCAAAGTGCCTTTATTGCCAGAGATTTATTGATGTGTAGTCATGTGACCACTGAAATCCGTACCAATACAAAAATCGATCCCAGGACAAAAACAGCTCAAGAAAAATCGTTACATAATTATGAAGTATTATCCGCTGAAAGCAGATTTGATTTTGAATTTGAAGTCGTCATTAGACAGGCGCACAAAGATCAAAGAGATAACATCGTCAAATTGGTAAAAACCATCATCAGCGAATTTCAAAATGGGCAAATTGCCCTGGGGGCTAAAACAAATTCAGGGTTTGGAAAAGTAAAATTAGTCAGTCCAAAATTAATCGAATTAAAATTTCCCGAAGATGGTAATTGGTGGTTCACCAGTAACCGAAAACCAACAGAGAGTGTCATCATCCGCGAAGATGAAATATTTCCGTTGGAAACCAATCGAGCGATCATAAAAGGAAGATTTTCATTAGACGGTTCTATAATGGTTCGCCAGGAATATACTGGTGATTCTGAAAATATTGACCATGAACAAATGTCGTCAAATGGTAAATATATTATTCCAGGTACTTCTTTGAAAGGTGTGATCCGTCATCGTGCATTAAAGATATTAAATACTCTAATTCCCATTAAATCAACCGCAATGATTGACGATCTTTTTGGTTTCGTAAATGAGAAAAATGCATCAGCGGGAAAAGGAAGAATTTCCATAGGAGAATGCATCATTCATGGCGGTATCCTTGAGAAGCAAACCAGAATCCGTGTGGATATGTTTACCGGAGGTGCCATGGACGGTGCTTTGTTTTCTGAACTCCCTTTATGGGATGACGGTAACACAACCATCGATGTGGATATAACCATAAAAACGGATAAGGGGTTCGATGTAGCGCTAATATTGCAGGTACTGAAGGATTTATGGACAGGAAACCTTACCATTGGCGGTGAAGCATCCATTGGCAGAGGACGCTTTAAAGGCGAAATGATCTCCGTTTCATTTCAACAGAACCATGCGACAATTAAAGCAGATGGGAAAGGAGTCATTATTAAAGATGATCAAGGGCTTATTCCCCAATTGGAGAATGCCTGGGAAAATACAATAACCTTTCAGGAGGAAGCGGCATGAAGGAATATAAATTAAATAAGGTAAAAACCAAGGTGAGTAAAGATGAACAAAGCTTTCAAACATTTAGTGAATTGGAGTCGTATTCAGCAGGAAAAATGACTGATATTGGATCCGCTTTATTCTTTTTTGACCATGAAGTTATTTGGGCAAAATGGGACGGCAATTCTTTCCGGTTTCAATCAGATAAAAATTCCTGTGATATTTCCAATCTGCAAATGATGAGACTTTTTAATGAAGGGGAAGAGCTCTTTATCCGGCGAACAGAATCAGATAAATGGTTATGCCGTTTACGAAGAGATGGCAGTGGGGAAGAGAAAAATGTCATGGATGCCCATCAATATCTTTTGGGTGAATCGCAAGGAAAAAGTGATTTTACTGAATTGAAAGAATCAGCCGGTTCAGCAGGGTTTGTACCGATAGGAATTTCCCCGGGAAAACGGGCTTTCCTTCATACGCGGAATTATATCGGCTTTGCGGGGGAAATGTTAGCCAATTTTGAAGATAGTAGATTGATAAGTATCGAGGAGGTATCATGAATAAACCGGCATTAAAATTAATTATTAAAAAATGTACAGGATATGAGAAACATATATCCATAGCTCCAAATTCACAACGCCGGGGGACAGCACAATATAATTTTATACCTGTTAACGATATTATTATTTGCTACCAACCCGATGACAAGAATACAATTTGCCATGATGTTTTTTGTCAGGATTTGAATTCAGGAGAAATGGAATGTGAGTTAACAACAAAATCGGAAGTTTTTATCGGTGATGGTTCAGAAAACTTTTTCTCGGTAAATGGAAAACCACTCATCCCGGGAAGCACTCTTCGAGGATTAATTCGCAATATGGTTTCTATTATGACTTATGGAAAAATGACACAAATAGATGGTGACAGAACCCTATTCACTCGTCCATTTGCCGATGAAGACAGACTGTTGAGGGACTGGTATAATAACCAGCTCACCGATCCAAAACGGGGAGAAAAACGAAAGTCATATACAGCGAATGCGGGCTATTTATATCATAATCAGAAAGAAGGGAAATATTATATCCAGCCTTCAGAAGAACATGATAATAAGCAATATACCCAAGTTCAGAAAACGAATATGACCGGGGAACTGTACCCAGAAAAAATAAAACCATTTGGATATTATAAACGACGGGACGGAAGCTATTATGTTACGTCGGGAGCAATGAATAAGAAAAAACATGAATGGCATATTTATGCTCCTGATTCAAGAAAAGATCCAATTCCTGTTCCGATTACTACCATTATGAATTATCAAAAGGATTGTAAACAAGCGAATCCTTCCAGGACGATTAAATTCAATTTGCTGGAAACGCTTAAAAACAGAAAAAGCTATTTCAAAGAGGGAATCCCGGTGATTTATAAAGAAAGAAATAATATAGTGGTGGCTTTTGGGCATACAGGGCTATTCAGGATTGCTTATGAAAAATCTATTGGTGACCATTTGTCCTCGGATCATTTGAATCATGAAAACATTGATATCACGGAACGAATGTTTGGAAGAATAGCTGAAATTGATTTGGGCAATGGCAAATATAAAAGTGATGCCCATGCTTCGTTCATTCAGGTAAGTGACGCGATTCCGATAGGGGATGTCAAAAAGGGTATTGAGAAAAAAGTAATTCTTTCCGGACCGAAACCGACTGCCTTTCAAAATTATTTGGTTCAGAAGCATACGGAGATAAACGGAAAGAATCACTGGGGACAGACGACGCTACTGAGAGGGCAAAAGATGTATTGGCATCACCCATTTAAACTTCCTGATTATTCTAAAGTAAAATCAGATAAAATGTTTACGCGGATGCAACCGATTGCAGAAGGGAATCAATTCAAATTCAAGATTAGGTTTAATAATTTAACCAACATTGAATTAGGTGCCTTAATATCGGCAATTCAGTTACCAGAAGGCTGTGCTCATAAATTAGGCATGGCAAAAGCATTGGGATTGGGTTCTGTACAATTGGAAGCCAATCTAAAATTGGAGGATCCAAAAACCCGGTATTCACGACTATTTGAAAACGGTCAGTGGAAAATTGGAAGTGAAAATGAAAAGAATTTGGAGCATTTTGCCGCAATGCATCGCAATATTATAAAAAAATATTGCTACAATAATAGTGAATATGATAAAGGAAAATTAAACAAATTCTGGTCACTATATCGAATGAAACAATTAAGAAAAATCCTTTCAGTTGAGGCAGGAGAAAAAGCCGCACGTAAAGGACAGCTCAATGACCAGGGCTATGATACAAAGAAACGCAAAATCCTCCCGATTCCGGAGGATGTGTAAAACAGATTGTATCAATTACAATTATTGATGATTTTATGTCGTGAAAACTGGAAAATATGGTATGAGCTGAAGTTTTTCGGCACTTGTTGACCCCGACGAGGTATAATTGATTTTTGA
>CAYXMX010000051.1:0-10685 GCA_964466265.1 uncultured bacterium
GCGATTCGAACTGACGAATTGGAACCGCAATGAAAATGGTTTTTTCCTTTAATACCGTGTCCAATTCTGCAAACTGGACACCGGGAAAGGCCGGATGTGAGTTTGGATCATATGCTTTAATGGAAAATCCTTTTTGAAGAATATTGGCCAGCACCATCCCAAACCGGCCGAATCCGATTATTCCAACGCTTTTCAAAAGTCCTCCAATTTTTTAACGCCAAGAAACAGGGTAAGGTTATGCTTCAGGTCGTGAATACTTTCCTGGAGAATGGCTAATCCGTATAACTCTGCACAAGCTTTATTGGCAATAACGGCTGCGGTCTCTGGGAGTTTTCCTTCTGCCAATCTCCTGGCGGCTTCTGCCGTGTCATCCTCTTCGATCAGGGGGCGAGTCCAGAAATGTTCGCTTAAATAGTCTTTGCATTGTCGAAGTGCCTGCTGATGGGAATGAATTTCAGTTATATTTCCTACTACCGTGCCGCCAATTCCAAGTAAATTTTGATCTACAGGAATATGAAACATTTCAATAATCTTACAACGATGCCTGGCCAGCGCTTCTACACTTTCGATCACCACACCGCCTTGGGCATTTTCCATGGCAAAAATTCCATAATCCACCGATTCATTTTCCACCGCCTCCAAAACAGATTCAGATGTAATCAAGTATTGGATGGATGGATGATCCAATCCATGGTTATTTGAAAAATCATGGGCAGCCTGTTCCGAAAAACTTCCTTTTCCGCCCTGTATACCAATGGTTATCATAATAAAAAAACCTCGATTATAATCGAGGCTGAAGCCGGATTAAGGAATATAAGAATATCCTTTGGGCCATTACTTCAACCCTTTGTGGTTAATAATTCCGTAATAAGTATTAAATCGCTTCATCTGGTTTCGTTTCAGTAAATGGAATATTAAGAAGTGATATCTTTACTCGCCATGACTATTTTGATTCCGACTGTAATTTTTTTGATATTTGATAGATAGGTCCAAAAATGGCTGATATATCGTCATGATCCATTTTCCCTGCTAATTTTTGTGAAAGTCGATCAACGATTTCTTTCTCTCTGTCCGGATCAACCACCACCAGCCCTTCAGCTGCTTTAATGGCACCAATTTCTCTGGAGACAGCAAAACGCTGAACCAGTAAATCTAGTATTTGATTATCCAAATCGTCAATTTTGTGGCGGAGGTTGTTTATTTTTTCTTTTGCGTCCATGAAAAAAAGTACACAATGGAGTCCATGGGTCGAAACACTTTTTAATGTAATTTTCACCCCTGGATTTTGATATTATTCAGGGAATTCAATAAAATGATCCAACTAAACAATCAGGATTTCCATTTAATCCTTCAAGTATGTAACCATATTATCATTAATGAGCACACCAACAAAACGTATTGCATTTCACACCTTGGGATGTAAACTGAATTATGCTGAAACAGCCTCCATTTCCCGGGAGTTTATCCGTCATGGTTTTGAACAGGTAGATTTTCGGGATAAAGCAGACATATATGTGTTGAATACATGCTCCGTTACGGAAAATGCTGACAAAGAATCCAGAAAAATTATTCGTTCTGCCAAAAAACGGAATCCTGAATCCGCCATTGCTGTCATTGGATGTTATGCTCAATTGAAACCGGAAGCAATCGCAGCCATTGACGGGGTGGACCTGATCCTGGGAACGGAAGAGAAATTTAACCTGCTCCACCATCTTTCCACTCTGGAAACAAACGGTTCTCCCAAAATATTCCAGTCTGAAATAAATCAAATCAATACTTTTATTCCTTCCTACTCCATCGGAGAAAGAACCAGATCTTTTTTAAAGATTCAAGATGGATGTGATTATACCTGTTCCTTTTGTACGATTCCTCTGGCTAGGGGTGGAAGCAGAAGCCAGTCCATAAAGAATACCCTGATGACGGCGACGGAACTGGAAAATACGAAAACCAGGGAGGTGGTCTTAACCGGTGTGAATATTGGCGATTTTGGGAAAGGCAGGGACGAAAAATTGATCGATTTGATCCGTCAACTGGAAAAGTTGAAAAGAATTGACCGTTTTCGCATTTCGTCGATTGAGCCCAATTTACTGACAGATGAAATTATTGAGTTCTGTATTAATTCTCAAAAATTAATGCCTCATTTTCATATTCCTCTTCAATCCGGCTCCGATAAGATATTAAGCGCCATGCGTCGTCGATATAAAAGTCATATATTTGCCGATAGAATAAAAAAAATTAAAAGTCTCGATCCTGAATGCTGCATCGGTGTGGACGTCATTGTTGGCTTTCCTGGTGAGAGTGAGGAGGATTTCCTGGAAACGTACCACCTCCTTAATGAACTAGATATTTCCTATTTACACGTGTTCACTTATTCCCAAAGGCCCAATACAGATGCCTGCGAAATGAATCAATTAGTTCCCCGTCATGTAAAAGCAGAAAGAAGCAAAATGCTTCATATTTTATCAGATAAAAAGCGTCGGTATTTTCAGGATCGGTTTATAGGGAAAAAACGCCCTGTCCTATTTGAATTTATTCGGGAAGGGTACCTTTCCGGACATACCGATAATTACATTAAAGTTGAAATACCCGGTGATGAAACAATAATTAATTCAATCCTGGATGTTACACTTTTTCAAAATCTGGGTTCATATATGGAAGGAAAATTATCTTGAAAAAAAATCCATTTGTCGGACTGGCAGGAAATATCGGTGTCGGTAAAACAACCTTTACCCAAATGATATCTGAAAGGCTGAACTGGACTCCCTATTTTGAGTCCGTAGACGATAATCCTTATTTGCAGGATTTTTATGAGGATATGTCCCGATGGAGTTTTAATCTTCAAATTTATTTTTTACATAAACGGTTTCAATCCCATCGGGAAATGGTTCAATCTTCCCAGGGTGTTATTCAAGACAGAACTATTTATGAGGATGTGGAAATTTTCGCCCGGAATTTGTTCAAAATGGGGTTAATGGACCAGAGAGATTGGGCCAATTACAACCATTTGTTTCAGGTAATGACTTCCTATCTGCGAAAACCGGATTTAATTGTGTATCTTAAAGCGACGACGGATACCCTGTTGAACAGAATCAGAGGTCGATCCAGAGATTTCGAAAAAACCATTGATCCCGAATATCTTCATAGTTTGAATATTGCTTACAATCATTGGGTCGCTCAAATGGAGGATATCCCTGTCATGGTGGTCGAAACAGATACATTTAATATTTTTAAAGATGAAGAAGAGTTGAATTCTATCATCAGGAAAATGAAAGAAATATTATCCTAGATACATTATCTGGAATTTTTGAACAACCCCGTAAAATATTTAGTTTATACTGACACAATCAAATAATTGAAACGAATGCAACTGCTACCCGAATGATCCGACTTGAGAATTTATCCAAATCATATCCCGATGGTGAACTTTTTCGCCATGTCAATATTTCCATCAAGCATGGAATGAGGCTTGGGTTGGTCGGCCCCAATGGTTCGGGTAAAACGACATTACTCAAGATTTTTCTCGGAATGGAATCACCCGATTCCGGGAATGTGCAAATTGAAAAATCCACCACCATCGGATATTTATCCCAGGAAATAGTTCCTTCCACGAACCGTTCCATTCTGGAAGAGGTTCTGGCGGGATATCCGGAAGTAGGTGAGCTTGAGGGCAAAATGCTTTCGCTATCGGATGCAGTCACAAAAAATCCGCAAAACAGGAGCCTGGCAAATCAATTGGGGGATGTACAACACCGGTTTGAAGCGTTGGGCGGATGGAATCTGGAAGATAAGGCGAAAAAAATTCTGAGTGGTTTGGGGTTTTCAGAAAAACAATTGATGGATCCCATGGAGGTTTTTAGTGGTGGTTGGAGAATGCGTGTGGCATTGGCAGCTATATTACTACAGGAGCCGGATATTTTATTTTTAGACGAACCAACCAATCACCTGGACCTGGAAGCCACTATTTGGCTTGAATCATTCTTATCAGAATGGAAAGGTGGCCTGATTTTAATTAGCCACGACAGGGCCTTTTTGGACCGCTCTGTTAATTATATTCTGGAAATTGAACTAAAACGAGTCACGTTATACAAGGGAAACTATTCACAATACAGGGTGGAGAAAGCTGTCCGATTAGAGCACCATAAAGCAGCCTATAATAATCAGCAAAAACAAATTAAAGATACGGAAAAATTTATCGAACGATTTCGGTATAAAAATACCAAGGCAACTCAAGTGCAAAGCAGAATTAAAATGCTGAATAAAATGGAAAAAATTGTTGCTCCGGATGAGAATCATAGAGCAATGAATATCGTTTTGCCTGAGTCTGGCCGACCGCCTTTAAATCTCATTACCTGCAAGAATGTGGAAAAGCATTACGGAGAAACAGAAGTATTTGATCAATTGAATCTGGTGATAGAAAGGGGGCAAAAAATCGGATTAGTGGGGCCAAATGGCGCTGGGAAATCCACCCTCTTAAAATTATTAGCCGATGTTGAAAAAGTAACTTCCGGGGCAGTGAGAACAGGCTCAAAAGTGAAAAAAGCCTATTTTGCTCAGCATCAGTTGGAAGTGTTAGACCCGGAGAGTACTGTTTATGAATCCATTCGAAATGTCAGCCCTGGATGGAGCGAAACGCAAGTTCGATCTTATCTGGGTAATTTTCTTTTTGTAAAGGGTGCAGTTGAAAAATTAGTGAAAATTTTATCAGGGGGAGAAAAGTCCCGCCTGGCCCTCGCTCGAATGCTCATTGAGCCTGGTCATGTATTATTGCTAGACGAACCGACTAATCACCTGGATATGGTATCAAGGAGTGTGGTGGAAAATATCTTAACCATATTCAAAGGAGCGGTTGTCTGTATTTCCCATGACCGGCATTTTTTAAACAAAGTGACTCATCTTACCTGCGAAATTGGTGGAGGATCCATCCGTATGTTTGAGGGGAATTATGATTATTACATCTGGAAGAAAAACCAGGAATTAGCCCCAGCCACTAAGAAATTAAAAACCAAACAACCTTCCAAAAGAAAACGGGATTATCAGGAAAGTAAAAAAATACGAAACCGCCTTGCCTGGATTGAAAGACGATTTAATACCATTGAAACTTCATTGGAGAGAGAAAGGGCAATTACTCAAAATCCTGACTATGCCCATCAATATGAGATTCTCCAGGAAGCTTTGGAAAATATGAATAAACTGGAAAATGAATATCTGGCATTAATGGAGGAACAGGAAGCACTCATGGCCAAAAAATAGGTGACTGGTGAATCACTCCTTCAATATTTCTTTGCCATTCCAAGTTTCACCATTTCGTCATTGATATTTAACCATTGTCCATTTTTTTTCAGCCATATCTCTCCCAGATAACGACCATATTTACCTTTTCTGTCTTTGATGGTTTCCAGGATGATATGTTGATTTAAAATAAAATGGCGAAGTGTATCTCTCGATTGTCTTCCGGCAGTCAATGTGCTCCCTTTTAATTCAGGTGCATTCATTCGTGCCAGACGGATTTTTTCTCTTTTTTTCCAAATACCAAATCCCAAGTCCAGATCCACCCGGCAGGTGTCTCCGTCATAGACAGATACAACGATTGCCCGATAAAAATACAAATTATTAATCTGTGTCTCCTGAAAAGTCATTTCAACTTAATCTTCATATGTTTCAACGGGAGGACAGGTACACATCAGGTTTCTGTCTCCGTAAGCATTATCGATACGACCGACTGAGGGCCAGAATTTATTTTTTTTTGTCCATTCTGTTGGGTAGGCTGCCAATTCACGTGAATAGGGGTGAGGCCATGAATCACTGGTGACATGGACTGCCGTATGGGGGGCATTCTTCAGAACATTATCATTTGGGTCAAAATCTCCTGTTTCGATGGCCAATATTTCTTTTTTTATTTGAATTAATGCCTGACAAAATCGATCTAATTCGTTCTTGCTTTCACTCTCAGTCGGCTCAATCATCAGGGTGCCGGGAACGGGGAAAGACATGGTGGGAGCATGAAATCCATAATCCATTAATCGTTTTGCAATATCTTCATCTTTGATTCCCGCCGATTGTCGAAACGGTCGCATATCCACAATGAACTCGTGACCCACCATTCCATTCTGACCAGTATACAAGATATCAAAATGTTCACGGAGTTGATTGGCCATATAGTTGGCATTGAGAATGGCCATTTGTGTTGACTTAATCAAGCCCTCATCTCCAAGCATATGGATATAGGCCCAGGAAATGGGTAGAATACCGGCACTGCCATAAGGGGAAGCCGATACAGCAGGGATATGATGATTTTCAGTATCTGGAAATATAAAATGAACAGGCAAATAAGGTGACAAATGCTTCCGGGTAAAAATAGGACCCATCCCCGGTCCGCCACCCCCGTGGGGGATTGAAAACGTTTTGTGCAGATTGATGTGACAAACGTCGGCACCAAAATCCACCGGCCGGCATAACCCAACCATTGCATTAAGATTGGCTCCGTCGAAATATACCTGTCCCCCATGATCATGAATGATTTGACACATTTTTTTAATCTCCGGTTCAAAAACACCATGAGTGGATGGATAGGTCACCATAAACGCAGCCAGGTTTGCAGAATGAATTTCGGCTTTTGATTTTAAATCAGACAAATCAATATTGCCACTATCATCACATTTCACCACAACCACTTTTAAGCCATTCATGGCAGCACTGGCGGGATTGGTCCCGTGAGCAGATGCCGGAATAAGGCAAATATTCCGATGTCCTTCACCATTATTAGTATGAAAAGCTGAAATAACTTTCAGACCGGTAAATTCTCCCTGAGCCCCCGAATTCGGTTGAAGGGAGTAATGGGAAAACCCGGTTAATTTGCATAACCAACCACCCAGCTCTTCTATTAATTCCAAGTATCCTTTTACCTGATGGCTGGGTGAAAAGGGGTGAATATTTGCAAATTCGGGCCAACTGATTCCCAACATTTCAGTGGTGCCGTTCAGTTTCATTGTACAAGAACCCAGAGGAATCATGCTGGTGGTCAGTGAGAGGTCTTTCTGTTGAAGTCTGTACATATATCTGAGCATCTCCGTCTCAGAATGATACGAGTTAAAAACCGGGTGAGTGAGATAGGAAGAACCTCTTTTTAAAATATCAGGAATAATATCTTTGACTGAAGGGACAATTGATACATCGAATATTTCCAAAAGATCATTTACATCATTCAATTGGGTGGTTTCATCAACGGTAATTCCCAATGTGCCGTCCTGATAATTACGCAGCAAAATTTTCTTTGATTCTGCCAATGGGAGAAATTCAGACCCTGCCTTGAAACGAATAGTATCAAAAAACACTTTATGGCAAAGTTCAAACCCTGCTTTCTCAAGAGATTGCCCGATCAAAGCGGCCATATAATGAATTCGTTTCGCAATTCTTTTTATTCCACCGGGGCCATGATATACAGCATACATTCCGGCCATCATGGCCAAAAGAGCCTGGGCTGTACAGATATTCGATGTGGCCCTGTCTCGTCGAATATGCTGCTCCCGGGTCTGAAGAGCCATTCGAAAGGCGGAATTGCCGTGAATATCAAGGGAAACACCAATAATTCTGCCTGGAATTTTTCTTTCATATTTTTGATGGGTAGCAAAATACGCGGCGTGAGGCCCCCCGAATCCCATGGGGACACCGAATCGCTGGGTGCTTCCAATAACGATGTCGGCTCCCCACTCTCCCGGTGGTTTGATTAAAGCCAGACTCATTATATCTGCTGCCACAGCAACCAGGGCACCGACATCATGAGTTTGCCAACAAAGGTGAGTGTAGTCCCTTAATTTCCCATCGGTGGCTGGGTATTGAAGTAAAATTCCCAGCAAGCGATCATTAAACGATAAACTGGATTCATCTCCAATAATTAATTCTATTTTGAGACTTTCTGCCCGACATTTTATTACATCGATAGTTTGGGGATGACAAGACGATGAAATAAAATATTGATTTCGTTTTGGATTGAGTCTGGCCATCATGGCTATGGCTTCAGCAGCGGCGGTTCCTTCATCCAACAGGGAAGCATTGGCTATTTCCATTCCGGTAAAGTCACAAACCATTGTTTGAAAATTCAGGAGAGCTTCTAACCTTCCCTGGCTGATTTCTGCCTGGTAAGGCGTATACTGGGTATACCATCCGGGATTTTCCAATATATTTCTTAACACCACAGGAGGAACAATGATATCACTGTATCCCATGCCGATATATGATCGTGAAAGGATGTTCTCTTTTGCAATATTCTTTAATCGATTGATGGTATCCACTTCACTTGCAGCTGTCCCAATTCCATTGGGTTGATGAGTGATAATATCCGCCGGGATTGTTTTTTCTACCAATTCATCGAGTGAAGACAGATGGAGGGAATCAAGCATTATTTCAACGTCATCTTCATTCGGGCCGACGTGGCGGGAAATGAAATGATCTTCAGGAGGCGATTTTTTATTCATTTTATAGTTCTGTTTAAAGGTATAATTGTTCGATTAATTTATGGAAATTTGGTCTAAATATTCGAAAAGATAATTAATTATTGCAGAAGATAATTATGACACTGAAATCTGTTAATCCAGCAACCAATGAAGTAATTGGTAATTATGAAGAAATGACACACCGGGAAGTATCCGATGTATTGAAAAATGTTCATATGACTTTTACAGAGTGGAAATATTCATCGTTTGCTCAACGGAAAGAATTGATGAAAAATGCGGCTGATATATTGCGTAAAAGAAAAAAAGAATTTGGTAAAATAATGAGTCTGGAAATGGGGAAGCCCTTTCCACAAGCAATAGCGGAAGCAGAAAAATGTGCTACAGTCTGCGATTATTATGGGGAAAATGCGGAATCTATATTAGTCCGATGGTCAATAGCCATGTGAGAGATGAACTCCATCGGCAAGTGATGGACAGTATTGATAAGGGAGCTGAATTATTATTGGGAGGAGCCATTCCCGAATCTCCCGGAGCGTTTTATCCTGCGACTCTTTTAAGAGGTGTAACACCGGGCATGGCGGCATTTGATGAAGAATTGTTTGGTCCGGTTGGTGTGATTATTTCAGCAATAGATGAAAAGGAAGCAATTGAATTGGCAAATCAAACGCCTTTTGGGCTCGGCGCAGCTGTATTTACCAGAAATACGAACAGGGGGGAAGAAATTGCCAAAACAAAATTGGATGCAGGTTCATGTTTTGTCAATGATTTTGTCCGTTCGGATTCCAGACTTCCTTTTGGAGGTATTAAAGCATCTGGTTATGGGCGTGAATTATCCTCTCAGGGAATTCTTGAATTTGTGAACACAAAAACGGTTTATATAAGCTAATAATAAAAAAATAATAAAATTCTTGTATTTGCCTATTAATTTATAGAATTTCCAACGGATTCGTTTAGGAGGTGCAGCCGAGGAAAGCCCTTTCATTTCCTGCTACACACCAAAATTTAATTAGAACAATAAACAAAATAAAGTAGGAGGCATTATGCGTGTTCTGAAATCAATGCTGTTTGCAGGGTTGTTTATTGGAACAGCTTTTGGAGCTGTTTCCGGAACAGTCACGGATGCGAATACAGGTGAACCTTTAATTGGTACATCGGTGTTTGTAAAAGGTACGTTTGTTGGAACGACCACAGATGATCGAGGCGTCTTTACCATCGAAGCAGAGAATGGAGACATTCTAATGATTGCATATATTGGCTATAAGTCACAGGAAGTGACCGTTAGCGAAGGTGACCTTACCATTGCTCTTGAAACAGATGTGTTAAGGCAGGATGAGGTCGTTGTTACTGGTCTTGCAACAACTGTAAAGCGCAGAAATGCTGCGAATGCCGTGGCAGTTGTTACCGGTGATGAACTCGTGAATGCTCCAACCCAAACGTTGGATGGCGCGCTCAGCGGAAAATTTGCCGGGGTCAATATTCGCAGAAACACAGGCGCTCCTGGTGGCGGAATTAACGTAAACTTGCGTGGATCCTCAACTTTAACAGGAGGCACGCAGCCACTGTACGTGATTGATGGTGTCATTATTAATAACGATGCAAATCAATCTGGTATCGACGTTGTGACCGCTGCAACAGGCGCAGGGAGTTCCCGCCCGCAAGGTCAACCCACCAACCGCATTGGGGATGTTAATCCAAATGATATTGCTACAATTGAAGTATTAAAAGGTGCCAGCGCAGCTGCCATGTATGGCGCGAAAGCATCCAATGGTGTTATAATAATCAATACCAAAAAAGGTCGGGGTGGTAAAACAAAATTCAATTACTCTGTACGTAAAGGTACTTCTGAATTACTCAATAAAATGGGCCACAGAAAATTTGAATCATTTGAAGAAGCATATGGACAATATGGTACAGGTGCGCAATATGGTATGTCCGGAAATACTGATGAGATGAAAGCTGACGTGGATACTTACAATAATGCTTTCGGCACTGCAGAAGAATCATTTTTGAACCAATTTCCAGATAGTTCATTTTCTGGTGATGCTGTTCCGGAAAATCTACAGTCAATTAGCAACTATAATCCGTCTTTCTATTCAACATACGAATCAGATTGGTTAAACAGAAATATTGACTATGAACAGGAATTGTATGGCGAAACAGGGAAATTAACGGAACATACCTTTAGCGCCGTCGGCGGTAATGAAAGAACCCAATTCTATATTGGAGGTCAATTCC
>CAYXMX010000052.1:0-10650 GCA_964466265.1 uncultured bacterium
TGACGCAAATAGAACCATTTATGTGTGTGGCCCCGGAAATTCTATTTACGAAAAAAGAGCTGCAAAAGAAAAAGGACAAATACCGCCCCCGAGATTTTTAGAATCGGTATTGGCTGATTTAGATACATTAGGGATTGATAAAAAAGATATTAAAAACGAAAGTTATGGCTAAAAAACAATTCCGTTTTTACTCAATAATATTTTGGGTATTATTGAGCGGGCGATTGGTTTATGGTCAATTTTCCCCAGGGGCATTATCAAAATACCACGAACATTTAGAGGGAAATACTAACTGTACTCAATGCCATGAACTGAGGAAAAAAGAATTATCCAATGGATGTGTAGATTGCCATTATCCTTTGAAAGAAAGGATGGATGCCAAAAAGGGATTTCACATAGATAAACTAAATGAATGCGGTGAATGCCATTCTGATCACAACGGTAAGGATTTTGAGCTTGTTTATTGGCCGAAGGATATTAAAAAGTTTAACCATGAAGAAACAGGGTATACTCTAACAGGTAAACATAAAAAACTTGAATGTAGAAAATGTCACACCAGCGAACAGATTAAAGCTCCTTCTATTATTAAATGGGCAAAGGAAAATTCCCAATTTCCAGTATTAGACCGAACTTTTTTAGGTTTGGAAACGACCTGTAACAGCTGCCATGAAAATATTCACCAGGAAGCAATTTCCCAGGATTGTCAAACCTGTCATAATAGTTCTGGCTGGAAATTGGCCATTGATAATTTTGATCATAAACGTGCTCGATTTCAGTTAACAGGGGCTCATCAAAAAGTGGATTGTATGAAATGTCACCCGGCACTTCCAGATCCATCCCAAAAAGGCTGGAAATTAACGGAAATTGCCTTTGAGAATTGTAGTAATTGTCATAAAGATTACCATGAAGGTAGTTTTGGCACTACTTGCGAAGCGTGCCACACAACGGTGGATTGGAAGAAAAACTTAAAACCGTTCGACCATGCAAAGACAAAATACCCTCTGAAAGGAAAGCATGCAGAAGTACAATGCAATGACTGCCATCAAAAGATATTTGCTGGTGGTTTACCCAAGTTTAACCGATGTGATCAATGTCATGAAGATAAGCATTTTGGCCAGTTCACCAGTAGAAAAGATGGTGGGGATTGTACTCCCTGTCATAATGTTAATGGGTTTAAACCATCTAAATTCACATTTTCCATGCACCAATTGGCTCGATTAACACTGGAAGGAGCTCATCTGGCTGTTCCCTGTAATAAGTGTCATGAACCATTTCAACCCAAAAAAGGGGTAAGAACAACACGGTTCACTTGGGACAATTATACTTGTAATGTATGTCATGAAGATATCCATCGTAATCAGTTTAGTCGTCTCTATAATAACGATTGTAAAAAATGCCACATTACTGATCTGTTTTCTAATACTATATTTGATCATCAAACGAGTTCTTTTCCATTAGATGGTCGTCACAAATCTGTGAAGTGCAACGATTGTCATCAATCGGAAATGGATTCAAAAGGTCAATTTATACGATATTATCCGACGCAACATAAGTGCAGTGATTGCCATACATTTACCGGTGAAATCCGATAATGAGAATCATTGTTATGGTTGGGTTTGTACTAAGCATGCAGGGACAGGAATTAATTATCCCGGGATATGAATGCAGCGACTGCCATAGCACCGGAGCTTGGAAAGAACTGGGGTTAACCAATTTTAACCATCAGGATACACAATTTTCTCTGGAGGGAAGCCACCTGATTGCGAAATGCTCTGATTGTCACTTGGGAGGGACTGTTCAGGAAAAACATCAGTTTTCAAATGTAATCAAACAGTGCAATTCCTGCCATTTAGATATTCATGAAAGCCAATTAGGAGATCAATGTGAAATATGTCATACTTCAGATTCCTGGTTGGTGAAACAACAATATTTTAATCATGAAGAAACACGTTTTTCTCTGATGGGGGCTCATCGGTTTGTCAATTGTCAGGATTGCCATGATGATTTAACTCAATTGAATGTAACACCGTCTGACTGTTATAGTTGTCATCGGGGAACTTATGATGAAACCGGAAACCCCGCTCACTTAACGGCAAAAATCAGTACAGATTGTCAGGATTGTCATGAAGTTTCGAGATCTGCCTGGGCTCCATCGACATTTGATCATGATATAAAAACGCTCTGGCCTCTAACGGGTGCGCATAAACAAACCGAATGTTCCGGTTGCCATCAAGGAATATTTGCTGGAATTAATTCAGACTGCTGGTCATGTCATCAAAACGATTATGAAGCAACCGGGTCGGGTCAATATCCAAATGCACCGAGTCATATTCAGAAAAACTTTAATCAGGACTGTGAAATCTGCCATACTACCAACACTTGGCTGGGAGCAGAAGTAAACCATGATTTGACTGCCTTTCCGCTTACCGGAAGCCACCAAACAACAAATTGTGAACAATGTCATGGTATAAATATGACCGAGTATAATTTACCGGTGGATTGTGCGGGTTGCCATATTCCATCTGGTTTGGCCAGTACAGATTATACGTCATCCTCGTATGACCATGCAGAACATTATATAAATGATTTTTGCCAATCTTGCCATGTAACCAGTTCATGGCAACAGACTATTTTTTCCCACGATACATTTACTGACGAATCATGCCTGATCTGCCATGGTCCGGAATACAGAGGGACTGTAAATCCTCCCCATTCAAATGGGAATGTCGGCATAGATTGTGAAATTTGCCATTCTACTAATAATTGGACTGATGGCTCCTTTGACCATTCGCAGGAACAAACTGGATTTATACTTCATGGATTACATTTACCATTGTCGTGTCAGAGTTGTCATGTGAATGATGTCTATAATGGGTTATCAGTGAATTGCGAAAGTTCCGGCTGCCATTTGTCTACATTTGAAAGTACAACGAACCCGAATCATGCTGATTATGGATATCCTCCTGAATATTGCGATGAATGCCATAACGAAAATGGTTGGGAGCCTAATATTTTTGCTCATCAGCTTTCCCTCGCTTGTATGACCTGCCACCTGACGAATTATCACGGTGCTGTCAATCCTGTCCATAATGAAAATATAGGGTTTACAACTACGTGCGAAGATTGTCATACTTCAACGACAACATGGACCGGAGCATCGTTTTCCCATACCGGTATCACTACAGGTTGTAATACCTGTCATCTGGAGAATTACAATGGAACAACAGACCCAAACCATGTTGATTTGAATTTTTCAACTACTTGCGAAGACTGTCATTCATCCACGACAACATGGTATGGTGCCTTGTTTGACCATACTGGCATTACTGACGGATGCAATGCCTGTCACATAGATAATTTTAATGCGACAACCGATCCAAATCACATAGATTTGAATTTTTCAACTACCTGTGAAGATTGTCATACTTCCACGACGACTTGGGCTGGTGCATTCTTTGATCATACTGGGATTACGGCTGGGTGTAATGCTTGTCATCTGGATAATTACAATGCAACAACGGACCCAAATCATTCTGCCTGGGGATATCCAACGACATGCGAGGATTGTCACAATTCCACTACAGACTGGTCAGATGCCAATTTTAGCCACTCGTTTCCTATTGCACCCAATGGGCATCAGGATGAGACTAATGAAACGTGTACTTCCTGCCATTCCAACGGTGATGCCAGTTCATTTACGTGTTTTGGATCGCAATGTCATAGTATATCGGGTATGGTTAATGAACATTGCGAAAATGGATCAGGAAGTTGTGAATCCTGCAATGGATTTACATTCCCATATACAGGCGTAACTTCTGATGATTGCTATACGTGCCATCCCCACGGGAATGAGAATGATTGTGGGGGAGATGGGGGAGATCGATCGATTAGAAACCAAAACAAAGATTCCTGGAAAAGTATTTTCTTACCCGATTGAGTTATTAAGAAATGTTTACGTACAGAATGATATTAATGTTGATGCTATCTACCCAAACAACCATAAAAGACTTGGGCATGCCATGTTCAGACTGTCATCAACCGGATGGATGGGTTCCATTAGAAAACCCATTAGTTTTTAATCATGAAAATTCAGCATTTCCATTGGAAGGCAGGCATAAAATGGCCGATTGCGTTCAATGCCACCAGGGAACGACTGTAGAGGAAAAACATGAATTTTCGAAAGGATCAAATGAATGTTTTTCATGCCATTTTGATATTCATCAGTCATCATTTGGACAAGATTGTGAATCCTGCCATCAAACAAATACATGGGATTTGACGCAACAGCGATTTGATCATGATTTAACATTATTTGGTTTATCAGGGGTTCACAGAAATATTGAGTGCAATCAATGTCATTATCTGCCTCTCTCCGATATGAAAAGTCATTTAACTTATACGTGTTCTGCATGCCACTTTAACGTTTTTACTGAAGCAAAAGCAGGTGGTCATGCTGATAATGAAGATTGTATTATCTGCCATAATACACGGGCATGGATTCCAACAGATATGAGTAATCATGACCGGTTATTCCCCATTTATTCCGGCGCTCATCGAGGGAAGTGGAGCTCATGTGAATCAGAATGCCACACTAATCAAAATGACTATTCAGATTTTTCATGTGGACTGAATGGGGTATGTCATAAGCATGATAAAAGTAAAATGGATGGTAAACATCAAGGAGAAGTCAGTGGCTATGTATACAATAGTCAAGCGTGTTTTCAATGTCATGGAAGGGGATCTGGAGGTGACTAAACCAATTATCATTCTATTATTCTGGGGAATACTATTTGCACAGGAAGCCCATAAAGAACTCCAGGGGACCGTTACGTATATTACGGTTGAAAATGTTTATTGTGATTTGGGTTCCGAACATGGATTATCTTCCGGGGATACGCTCCGCGTTTTTCGTAGAAATGATGAAATTGGATTATTAGTGGTTCAAAGTGCCGGGCGTAAATCCTCGGTGACTAATCCATTAACAGGTAGTAATTTGATACAACTGGGAGATAGGATCATCTTTACCCAAAAAGCAAAAAAAGAGGTAGTTGAAGTTGTGGAAGAACTACCAGTTGTAGTGAAAAAAATCCAAGAAAAAAAAGTTATAAAAATTAAATCTTTTAGTCAGGGGGGCTCTGTTTCAATTCGAGGAAATTGGAATCAGTACAACCAAACGAAATCCTATCAACGGTTTATTGGAAATGTTAATTATAGAATGAGCCTAGTTTCGCCCTTTAAAAGTCAACTGTGGGTGTATGGCCATGATAATTTTACGGATCACTCTTTTCGTATGTACCAAATGCGTCTTGAATTAGGAGATTTAGACAGTCGGATTTACAGCCAGGTTGGACGCTTATATTCTTCAGAGCTGGTTGGCGTTGGCGCTGTAGATGGATTGTTGATATCAGTCGGTAAAAATAGAAAAATTCGATTAGGTGCCATGGTAGGATTTCAACCTGATAATTTAAAGACTGCTCTTAATACAGATATTAAAAAAGTAAGTATTTTTTCAACCAACGAATGGAGAAATAATAAACAACGTTTCAAAATAAACGCTGCATTGGTGGGTCAATATGCTGGGAAGGGCATCGACCGGGAGTTTATGTATTTTAAGTTACTTTGGCGAACAGGGCCTAATCTTGAATTGAGTTGGTACGAAACGGTCGACCTGTACAGAGATTCCACGATGTATAATCGATCATCTGTTGAACCTTTGTCTACTCAAATTTCAGTCAGATATCGAATAGGGAAAGTTACATTTAACTCAAGGTTTTCATCGAGGAAACAAATCCTGTATCGTCAATCGGGATCTATGCTACCTGATTCCCTATTTATGGATGAACAAAGAGTGGGTTGGTATAATTCTTTTCAATTTCGGAGAGGTAATGGTGCTACTTTTCGGTTAAGTGGAAATGTACGAACACAGATTAACAGTACGGAATTATCAATGATGATTACTGCAGGATATACAGCCCCGCGATTATCCAAAGATATTTATTTAAGATTTTCTTCCTCTTTCTTGAAGAATTTGCTTATTAGTGGATTCAGAAACAGGCTCAGCGCTTCAAAATCACTCAATAAAAACGGATCAGTTTTTGTCGACTATGATTTATACATTTATGGATACGGAAATCGTCTGGCAAATTATGCGAGGAATACGGTAACCCTTGGCTTTAATTATAGGCTTATAAAGAAGTTAAATACAAACCTATCTGTAGACTTGAGCAAAGATGGTTCTTTTACATCGACGTATATTTACACCGGTTTGAGCTACCGGTTTTAATTAAGGGTAAAGTTGTAAAAGAGCCACTAAACGTGTTGTTTTTCAAGTTGTTTAAGAATGAGTTTTTTCTGTATTTGAATACTATTATTTCTATGATTATATCTCCAAACATATTCAGCCAGATACAAAAGCAATCTTTCTTTTCTGATACCACCTTTAGCTGTCAGTCTTCTTTTCAAATATCCCCAAAATCCTTCAAGGCCATTGATGTGATTTCCTTTACCGTCACCGTACTCAAAAAACTGGTAAACATGTTTAAAGAGACAATGACCCCAACGACGATGGGGACCATTCGTTTCATACCCGCCGGGTCTAGGACAGCCATCGTTCCTTCTACAATGGGTCGGCCTGCTACATAAACATTTTCCGGTCCTTCATAGGATTTACCCTATGCCAGAATCTGGTCATAGAATTCCTGGGAAAAACATCATTCTTAATTCGTGCAATAATAACCGATACAGTCTGATTCTCAGATACAAGCCTTCTATGAACCATTTCATATGTAGAGACTTTTTCCATCAGATCATTTCATGGTTCCTTTGTTTTCGGAACCCGTTTATAAAATGCTTTAACATCCATTCCATCTTCAGTACCAAGAATATTATCTGCAGCGTAAAGAGACGTCACATCTCGTTTTTCAATCTCATCCATCTTCTGAAGGTCTTTGGTGAGCTGCTTGATTTTGGTCAGCGTTTCTGTATTGTAAATCCCTTCCCTGTTTTCAATAGCAATGATGATTCCATCTTTTATGTCAAACCAATCTTCTGCCTGATCGCTGTATACAAAAGCAGGATGGTCCTGGGGCATGTATTTATCTAAATCTGTCTCCATCTGGGTGTTATCCTTCATTTCCAGAATGAAGAAAACGCATACAGCCAAAAAGATGGCCATAACCATTAAGGGGTGTTTCAGTAGTTTTTCCAAGTATTTAAGCATCGGGTGTCCAGTATTAGTCAATGTTCACTAACTTTTGAGTTAAAAAATTTTTAAGGGGTTAAAACCTTTTCCAGAGAGTTTAATAGATCATTAACTTCATTTTTCAGATTGAAGTCAAAGTTCATGAGATGCCATTTACTCACTAGAAAACGAAAACCGCCAATTACCATAAGTGATATCTGGGTAGCGTTGATATCATCGCGAATGTCGCCGCGTGCCTGGCCTTTTTCAATCAAAGAAACCAATTTACTCTGATTCATTTCCATGATGGTGCGAATCGGTTTTGCTAAGAGGCTATTGTTATTAAATATTTCTTCGGAGAAAACAATGGCTGTGAGAGATGGGTTTTTAATAAATCGGTTTGTGTGACCTTTCATCATTTTCTTAATATGGTCAAATGTATTATTTTTTCCTATTTCGGTACTTATTTCTTCTCCGGTGGTGTCTTTTAAAACAGAAATAATTCCCAGTATAATGCCATTTTTATTTTCGAAATGACGGTAAATAGCAGGCTCGGATATTCCGATTGCTTTTGAGATGTTTTTTATAGTTAATCCCTGAATACCTTTTTGGGCAATCAGTTGGATTGACTCCTGAATAATTTGGTTTTGTCTGTCGGTATAATCGTTTAAAATAGTAATATCCTGTATGCATTAGTTAATACTCACTAACTATTGTAAGGCAATTTATTATTTGATGCAAATGGTTTTATTCTAAAAATAAATTATAGAATCTTTGCTAAAGAACCCCTCCCCCTCGATTGAAGAGGGTTCAAAAATGTAGCCCGTAGGAGAATCGAACTCCTGTTGCCAGGATGAAAACCTGGAGTCCTAACCACTAGACGAACGAGCCATATTTCCTGAAAATCAGGGTCGCAAATTTATATTTCTTCACTTGTCATAACCAAATATTATTCGACTTTTTCACCGGCATTATCGAGGACATCCAATAATCGTCCTTTATTGTGCATTTCGATGGTAATGTCCGCACCACCAATAAGCTCGCTGTTGACGAATAATTGTGGTATTGTGGGCCAGTTTGAATATTCAGAAAGTTTGACCCTGATTTCAGGATCTTCCAAAACATTGACCGCCTTATATTGAACACCGTAATGATTCAATACCTGAACCACGGCGTTGGAAAAGCCACACATGGGCATTTCCGGAGTTCCCTTCATATATAATATAATCGGGTGTGTGTTGATGTCCTGGATAATTTGCTCTTTTAAATCCATTGTTTTCCTCCCGGAGATAATCAATTGCCGACAGACGACAACTGAAGGTTATTGTTTGACTTGTTTCCCATGGTATTTATGATGGATGGCCATCATGCGATTAAGCAATCTATTTCAGAAATCTTTTATTTTGGTGTCCCAATGTTACCCTTTTTTCCACTCTCTTTTTGTCATTGTTTTTAGTTGGAGAGCGTGGATTTCTTTTGTGAGATGACTCCCCAGCGCTTGATAGACCATTTGATGTTGCTTCACCATATTAAGTCCTTCAAAAGAATCACTAATCACTACGGCACTAAAATGATCTTTAGTCCCGGTCGTGTCCACGACTTCCACATGAGCGTCGGGGATATAGCGCAATATGAGTTCTTTAACTTTTTCCGGTTCCATAATCAAATAGAAAATTGCCTAACCAAATACCCAAGTAAATTAGGAATCATTTTGCATATAGTGGGAACAATGTTATAACCTTCCACCCTGATGAAATTGATTTCCTGGAACGTTAATGGCGTTAGAGCCGTATTAAAAAAAGGTTTTTTGGATTGGCTGAAAGAAGCGGATCCGGATATTCTCTGTATTCAGGAAACGAAAGCCCATATCGATCAACTCCCAAAAGAGCTGTTAGAAGATCACGGATATCATACCTACTGGCATTCGGGGGAAAAACGGGGATATAGTGGTGTCGCAACCTTTTCCAAAGAAGAGCCCCTGTATGTCCAGGAAGGAATCGGTATAGAGCGGTTTGACCGGGAAGGCCGTGTTTTATTTACCGAACACTCTGGTTTTCTATTATATAACATCTATTTTCCCAATGGTCAAAGGGATCAGGAACGGCTAGACTATAAATTAGATTTTTATGATGAACTATTGCCCATCATCAATGAACAGGTGGAATCAGGACATAATGTGATTGTGACTGGAGACTGGAATACAGCGCACCATGAAATGGATCTGGCCCGCCCCAAAGCCAATGTAAATACTTCCGGGTTTATGCCTGTCGAACGAGAGCGACTGGATACTTATATCAATAATGGTTGGGTTGATTCATTCAGGTTATTTCATCCGGAACCCGATCGATATTCGTGGTGGACTTATCGTTTTGGAGCTCGGGAGAGAAATGTCGGGTGGCGGATTGATTATTTCTTCGTAAATGAAGGATTTACTGAACAAGTTCTGGATGCGGATATCCATGATGAAATTCGGGGGTCTGACCACTGTCCCATATCCTTAGAGGTAAATCAATGATATTAAAATCTGACATTGTTAAAGATTGGATTAAACGATATACTGGAACCGATGCAAGAGATTTTGGAGATTGGATACTCCTAACTAATTTTCAATATTATGTAGATAAATTTGCCAAACAGTTCGATGTTCCTGTCAATGGACGAGGGGGTCCCATGACATCTGCCACCCATCAGAATGGATTAAGTATCATTAATTTTGGTATTGGTAGTGCCAATGCAGCGACAATCATGGATCTGTTGACGGCGGTGAACCCCAAAGGAGTATTATTTCTTGGGAAATGTGGGGGCCTGAAAAAAACGACTGATATTGGTCATTTTATTCTACCTAGCTCTGCCATCCGCGGAGATGGAACCAGCGATGATTATTTCCCAAAAGAGGTTCCGGCTCTACCGTCATTTAAAATCCATAAATATGTTTCAGAAAAATTGTTTGAAAAAGATTTAGAATATCGAACGGGTGTGATTTATACAACCAATCGCCGACTCTGGGAATTCGATGAAGAATTTAAAAATTATTTAAAGAAAGTTCGTGTAATTGGAATTGATATGGAATCGGCTACCCTTTTTATTGTTGGTTTTGCAAATAGTATCTCAAGGGGAGCATTATTGCTCGTATCAGACACACCCTTGGTTCCTGAAGGAATTAAAACAGCAGAATCTGATACACGGGTCACCCAAAAATTTGTGGATATGCATCTTCAAATCGGGATAGAAGCTATGAGCAGAATTGGAAAAGAGGGTGAAAAAATCAAACATTTTACATATTAGCATAGGTATTAACCTTTCAAAGGTTCGCCTGCCCGCCTGTTTTTTGGCGGGAAACCTTTGAAAGGTTTTTAAGTCAAACCATCAAATCAACAGCAATTGCATCAGCAAAAATAAATCCTTCTTCAGAAAGTTTTAGTCTTCCATCTTCCACACTTAAATATGATGACCACTTTTCAGGAATTTGT
>CAYXMX010000053.1:0-10388 GCA_964466265.1 uncultured bacterium
CCCACTCGTTCGACGTTAACGGAATGGTTTCATCCAGCATGGTGTTTACCACATCCACAAAGGGAACAGCAGCTACGACACCTTTATACAGGTCAGGGGCCAGATTAATAACAGCACCCATTAACAAACCACCAGCACTTCCCCCCATGGCAAACAAATGGGCTTCGCTGGTGTAGTTCTCATTAATCAGGTATTGACTGCAATCTACAAAATCAGTAAATGTATTCATTTTATGGGACATTTTACCATCTTCATACCAAGGACGACCATAAGTCTGGCTTCCACGGATATGGGCAATAGCAAAGGCAAAGCCCCTGTCCAATAAACTTAAACGGGTCGAACTGAAAGATGGATCCATCGTTGCGCCGTAAGAGCCGTAACCATAGAGAAGCAGGTTTCCTTTTCCATTTTTTTTAAACCCTTTTTTGTAAATGATCGAAATGGGGATTATTTTTCCGTCCCGGGCCGTGGCAAACAGCCTTTCAGTTTCGTAGTCATCTCTGTTATATCCGCCTACAACTTCAGTCTGCTTTAATAGTGTAAATTCTTTTGTCTCCATCTGATAGTCCAAAGTGGAGAATGGTGTTTTCATGGATGTAAAGCCCACCCTTAAAACCGGTGTATCAAAACTTAGATTCGTCAATGTATAGGCAGCATAAACGGATTCTCCAAAATCAATGTAATGTTCATTTCCATTCCGCTGGTCAATGACTCTGATTTGACGAATTCCATCTTTTCTCTCACTAATAACCAGGTGGTTGGCAAAAACATCAATATCACTTAATAGAACTTCTTCACGGTGAGGAATTACTTCTGCCCAGTTTTCTTTGGTAGTGGCCAGATCAGGTGTCTCCATTAACCGGAAATTCACCGCATTCCAATTGGTCAGGATATAAAATTTATCGTTATAATGTTCAATAGAATATTCATGATCATTTTCCCGGGGAGAAAATGACCGGAAAGCACCTTCCGGATTATCTGCCTCTAATATATGGTAGTCGCTCACAAGTGTACTTGAGTTATAAATAATGATATATTTATCTGATTTGGATCGGTAAACTCCGATATAAAATGAATTATCATTTTCTGTATAAACTCTTGTGTCGTCTGATTGAGGTGTTCCCAATCGATGTCTGTCAATGTGTTCTGATAAGAGCGTAACATCATTTTTTGTCGTATAAAAAAATGTTTGGTTATCATTAGCCCAGGCAGCCCCTCCATCGGTCCCAGAAACTTCATCAGGAAGCATTTCCCCTGTTTCCAAGTCTTTCACTTTGATCGTATAAATCCGTCTGCTTAATGTATCAATGCTGAAAGCTAAATATTTATTATCCGGACTAACGGCTAAATCAGTTAATACATAATAATCATGCCCTTCTGCCCATTGATTAACATCCACCATGATTTCTTCAAGACGATCCAGCGATTCCTTCTTCCGGCAGTAAATGGGATATTCCTTCCCTTTTTCATAACGGGTGTAATACCAATATCCATTATCATAATAGGGAACTGATTCATCATCTTTTTTAATTCTTCCAATGATTTCGTCAAATAATTTATCCTGAAATTCTTCAGTATGTTTAAGGACTGCATCAGTGTATTCATTTTCCGCCATCAGGTTATTTAATACCTTTTTGGTTCTCTCATCAGGAATTTTTGTCAGTTTCTGTTCATCCGTCAGACGCATCCAATCATAATTGTCTACCCGTTCATACCCATGAATGCTTGTTCGATGAGGAATTTTATCAGCCACCGGTGGCATAAGTTTATTTTGATCTTTTCGTTTAACGTTTCCCATAAATATCGATGCCAATCCAATTAATATGATTAACACTAAATGTCGCTTCATATTTAATCCTTCTTTTTATTCAAAAAATAGATAGGAGTATATGCCAATCCAAAATGAATGAGGGCCACTACTTCAGCAGTGAGAATATACCAAGGCCAGGGGCCAAAATAATCCATGATCGTCGGAAGGTGTTCCCCTAAATGGTTAACTGGTTTTCCACATATCCAGAAGTAATTTGATCCAATGGCAATATTGACCGCTGCCGCCACAACCAGGAAAACATTTAAACCAATAAAGGCTTTTCCAAGGCTTTTCAAGGTCGGTCTCATTTCATAAATCACGGTGGCATAAACCAAAGCCAAAATCAATCCCTGATGGCCTATCCAAAAGCGAAAATAATGAAAATGAGGAAATCCTGCAGCAATATCGGGCGTAATAGTTGCCTGGAGCATGCCAGAAAATCCCCAGAAAAATAATATTTCATAAACAAAATAACTCCGCCAAATCATCATCAATGGGACCATCAAATTTGCAAACCTGCACAGATGAACCGGAAGATGAAGTTTAATGTCAAATGTTCCTGCAATTAACTCCAAAATAATCCATAAAATGTAATTGCTGAAAACCACCCAGCCAATAACGTTCCCTAATATTTTTTGTGAACTCTCTTTCAAATTTCGTTTTGCGTACCAGGGTAAAAAAATAACAATCATTAATGAAATGAGGTTTCCCAGAATATGCTCAGTGCCAAACATAGTAAACGGTTCGAATGTATTTAGATAATCGTAAACAGCTTGTCTCATTTTATCATCAGTAAAGGTTAACGAATAATAAACCTATTTTTGGCTTGTCTTTTTATTGACAGCTTTTTGAATTAAGTCACTCCCGACCCATGCAAACCCCAGGGCGAGAACCCATATATGGCTAAAAGACTCCGATTGAACTTTCAGTTGATATCCCCAATAAAATACCACTATGGAACCGATCAGCATACCTATACCCACCACTAATAATATTCGCCAGTCTACATTGATCTTCATCAATCTTCCAGACGAATATCGTTTTGCGTTGGATTTCCAAATAAACATATGATTAAATATACTCTCTCAGACTCTATCGATAAAAAATCAATACATTGATAATTTATTTTGAGCTCCTCAATGATCTTATCTGTTATCTGCGTTTTCACTGACCGGTTATTAACCAATGTTGACATTTTTCATGTTGATTAATGATTATTATTGTTTCGGCGGGAAACAACAATGAAAGGGATGAAATTGTATCTATAATAATACTAAATTTTATTTTTAATGTCATGGTGTAAATAAAAAGACAATCAATTTTCTAACAATATTACAATTTCTACATTTAGACTTAATAAAAATTGGAAATACATTTTTATTGAACTCTTATAGTGGATTTGACATTTAAGTTTTGAAATCTATTTTGATCTGCCTATTTTTCCACAAATTTGTATCGGTGGTGGTAATTTCCTAGGTAAACTTGCCGGTAATAACTATCCATATATTATTCATCTTGTTAACTAACTCTGATACCATGACGATTTACAAAATTGCCGGAGTTAGTATACGGTTGGTTGATAATTGAAAAAGGATTCGATAGAAACCTCACATATCACAATGGATAAGCATGATCGTGTAGATTGTTATGAATTAGACATAGAATTATTTTGGTTAGAACAGCACTATTCGATTTAATTTCATGGTGTCCATAAAAAGTAAAATGGCCAGATCAAGAACAATTATTTACCCTCCCTTCCCATCTTACTTTATCCACGCTGCAATTTTACTTGCATATTTCGCCGGTATAAATCTTGGTTCCCATGTAGCCTACGTGTTGGGATTTGATCTATCATTAGGGCGGGGATATTATGCTTTTATTCAAACTCATGGACATGTTCAACTTATGGGTTGGGCAGGATTATTTATTATGGGTGTGTCACTCCATTTACTACCCCGCCTGACGCACACTAAAATGAATCCACATACACGGTCAAAAGTTATTCTGCGATTAATGGTAACTGGTTTGATTATCAGAGTAATTTGTAATTCTTTCCTGCCTTATGCTAGCGGAAGCCCCTGGTTCAAACCAATCAGCCTCCTGACCCTCCTCTCCGGAACACTCGTTTTTTTCTCAGTATTGTATTATTTATTCCTTATTGCTGCCATTATAAAGAGTGCCATTAAATCTAACATTAATGATAACAGGAATATTCGAATATTCATTTTATTAACACTGATCGGATGGTTGATTTATGCCTTGGGAAACCAAATATTGCTTATAGAAATGTATATAAGTACCCAATCGACTGTTCTGCAAAATTGGAATGTATTTTTTATCGAATTTTTTATTCATTTTACCATATTATCTATATGTATTTCTGTGGGGTTACGGACTCTCCCCCTTTACATGCGGTTATCAGCAGTTAAATGGAATGTTGAAAAATTTGCCTGGATATTTTCTATTCTTCTTTTCATCATTTTCGGAGGAAAATTTATTTTTCTATTCTATTATTCTCCTGTAATTGGAAAAATAATTAATATTTCATCCATGCTTAAAGATGGTCTCATTATTTGGTTCATATTTAAACTAAATATTCTATATAAGACACAACGTCCCTGGGTGGATTCCATGGCCGAAGAAAGGATTCCCCACCGAAGAGAACCCAGAGAAAATTTACCCGATTATGGTGAATATGGACGGTTTGAATGGCTGATAAAACCTGCATTTTTTTGGCTGCTTATTGGATTATCTTTGGATATCATTATTCAATTTTCAATCCTGACAAGACGTGTAACTGAAATAACTCCGGATGGCGTCAGGCATATTATTTTATTGGGATTTATATCGTTACTTATCATGGGAATGGCCGTAAGAATGATTCCTGGAATGATGGGGATCAGAAGATTAACTCGACCCAAGTGGGTAATTCCCTTATCAATTATTGTTAATATTTCAGTTATTTTTCGAGTATTTACTCTCGTGTTACCTGCCAATTTGATATCAGGACTTCCGGGAGGTTCATCGATTTACAACCGGATATTCGGTCTATCCGGGTTAATGTTTTTAATTGGATTAATGATTTTTTATTATATTATGGTTCCGGTTCTAAATTACCGAAAAGATTAAGAAATTTTATCCGGGAAGGAACCCTTTAAGGATAACAGTTAAATATACGATTTATATTCAGGTTGATAAATGGATTCACTAACCATTTTATAAATATTTCCCGGTCTGGGTATTTGAGATAGGCCCTGGTCAAACACATATTCCGCCACAGTGACAGCAATGTTTAACGAGATAGCACGGATATTTTTTAAAGGTGGATACATTCTGCCCATATCCAGGTCTTCACTGCTCACCATCTTTGCTAATTCCTTAGCAGCAATAATTAACATTTCATTTACAACGAATTTTGATTTGGTTACCACAACTCCCAGACCCAAGCCCGGGAAAATATATGCATTATTTCCCTGTCCGGGATAAAAAGTTTTCCCGCGATAATCGACCGGTTCAAATGGACTTCCACTTGCAAAAATAGCTTTTCCTTCCGACCAATGGTAAGCTTCTTCAGCAGAACATTCAGATTTGTTAGTTGGATTGGATAGGGCAAATATCACCGGACGAGTATTCAATCTTGTCATCTCTTCAATGACTTCTTTAGTAAAAACTTTCGGTTGACCGGAAACACCGATAATCATAGTAGGTTTCACTTTTTTTACTGCTTCAAGAAAATTGCCTTCACTTTCCATATTATGGGAGAACTTTTCTTTGTTAGATGTCATAGGGTCCCGACCGTTGACAACCAGACCCCGTGAATCAAATAAATATATTTTATCTCTTGCTTCCAAATGAGATAGACCATCCATTTCCATCGCAGCTTTAATATTCTCTGCAATTCCAATGGCAGCAGATCCGGCACCGTAAAATAAGATTCTTTGTTGATCAAATGATGATTTGAGATATCTCAATGTAGTGAATATTCCTGCCAGTGATACGCTGCCGGTTCCCTGAATATCGTCATTAAACATAAAATATTGGTTTCGAAATTTATCTAGAAGTCGGTAGGCATTTTGATTGGCAAAATCTTCAAACTGGATCAGAACATTTGGGAAAACTTCTGTTGCTGCTTCCATAAATTCATCGATTAATTCATCATATTCCTTACCGGTAGTTCTCTTTTGTCTCAACCCAAAATAAAATGGATTTCTGAGTAATTCTTCGTTATTAGTTCCCACGTCAATCGTGACGGGTAATGTCCTCCCCGGATGAATACCGGAGCATACGGTATACAATGACAATTTCCCTACAGGAATTCCCATTCCATCCGCGCCTAAATCTCCCAATCCTAAAATTCTTTCACCATCCGTTACTACAATAATATCAACATTTTTTCTTCTCCAATTTCTCAATACTTTTTTAACGGATCCTTTTTCTTTGAGGCTGATATACATACCTCTGGGTCGACGAAAAACAATCCCATATTCCTGACAGGCCTGACCAACCGTAGGTGTGTATATTATGGGCATAAATTCTTCAATTTCATCCGTTAATAATCGATAGAACAATGTTTCATTTCTATCCTGAAGAGACATGAGATAAATATATTTATCTATATCTGTTTTTTTTGAACGAACTGTTTGAAGAATCTTTGCTTTTTGTTCTTCCAAAGATAACACATACGGGGGGAGTAGCCCTTGTAAGTTAAGGAGTTTTCGTTCAGGTTCCGTAAACGCGGTTCCTTTATTATACAGAGGATCGAGTAATAAATCGGTTCCTCTCGGTAAAGATTCGGCCGATTGTTTTCGGCGGTTATTTTCCATTTGTATTCGTCCTGATTCCAGCTAATTCCTGAAGAATTCTCCAATTTTCTAAACGATCTTCTTGTGCTTTCAGCAATGAATCTTTTGGCTGACCATCGGCGTCAAAATTCTTTGAAAACCGGCCTTCAGTTCTAGCAAATTCAATAAAATCAACCTGCTTTTTTGTTTTTGGATTGATATACCAATCCTGATTCCTGGCAGGGTTTCCCTGCAGATTCAATCTTGATGCAATGGTATCTCCGCGACGAGGATCAAACGTAAATAATGGAAATGCCCTAGAATCCACAGCTAATTTTGCCTGATGCATTGACATGTTATCCGCCACCTGATGCTCCGGTTGGCAAGTAGTATATACGTTAATTAATGATGGGCCGGGATATTCATTAGCTTCCATAATTGCTTTATAAAAATGGTTTGTATGTGCACAGGTTGTTTGAGCCACATATACATTCGGATGCATCATGGCAATAATACCCAATTCTTTCCGGCGCTCTGATTTTCCCTGATAAGATTTTCCCACAGCAGCCATTTTTGCATCCTGCCCGATAAATGACGCAGTAGAAGACTGACCACCTGTATTAGAATACACTTGCGTATCTAAAACAAGAACATTGATATCTTCACCTGACATAAGCATCCTGGAAAGGGATTGAAACCCAATGTCAAGCATAGCCCCATCACCACCGATTGTCCATATTTTCTTATCCTGCCAACCAAGCTGATTCCAATGTAATCTGACACCCAGCGAAACAGCAGGTGAATTTTCAAATAATGAATTAGTCCAGGGAACTAAAAACGGATTATAGGGGTAGGTGGAACCATAGACGGTGTTGCAGCCGGTAGAAGCAACCAATCCGGCACTTTGCTTTCCATAAACAAAACCAGTAGCTGCCAGCATCATTCGCAAAGCGGTGGCTTCTCCGCATCCCATGCATGATCCTGCTCCGCCCGTATAGAGCATGGCCTCTTCTGCCAACATCATATCTGGAAGTAATCGTTCATTAACAAACTGTTGGTCTGAAGGACCTACCATATTATAAAAGTCAAAATATTCTTTACTTTCATCCATGATATCATCAGTTTTATTCACCATCTCCAAAGCCAGATGATCTCCACAGGCTTCAACGCATTCTCCACATCCTTTACATTTTGTCGGATCAACTACAATTCCAAACACACCGCCTTCAGCTCTACTCTTATTTGCCCCATACTTTTTGGAATTAAATACCCATTGATTCTTTATATCTTTTTTTGAATCTGTGGTGGAAAGTTTCGATTCAAATTTAGATTCAGAGAGGACTTTCCCAAGAATCGCAGTATCCGGACACTGAATAACACATTCCATACAACCAACACATTTGTCCGAATCAAATTTAGGAATATCCGGAGCGATATAGCTAAAATCACGGTAGGCACCCGTTCCGATGGGAATCAGACTTCTGGCGGTGGATACATCCGCAGGTAAACCATATTCTGCGGTTCCCCCATTGTAAGATTCTATTATTCTGGTATTGAAATCTTCAACATCCAATATATCAAAGGCAGTTATTTTATAATCCGTTTGATTAGCCATTATGCTTTCTCCAATTCTTTATTTTCTTCTATAATTTCTCTGGGAATTTCAAATACGTCGTCATAGCCTTTCTTCACAGCTTCATAATTATCATTAACGACCTGCTCGCCAAATTTTCCAAAGTACTTATTCAATAATTTCTTTACACTGATTAACAATGTCTTGTGATCAATCCCTGCATCTTGAGCAAATGGGGTTACTTTCAAAAAAATACCCAACAGTATAATTCCCTGCATTCTCTGACGCAAATCTTCTCTTGAGCTAATTTCTCGGGCGATTGACATTGTATCCAGCACATATACGTGAATATGTCTTTTAACAATTTCTCTTCTGGCTCTGGAAGGAATGTGATTCCAGATCTTCTGGTGTTCCGTTTCCATCGTTTGAATAAATATTGCTCCGCCGTCTGTCAATCCTTTTAATGGATCGCCGATATTGAATGCATTAATATCGTTAATGGGGACAAATTCGACAAATTCTAATTCATTATGTGTACGAACTTTTTCTCTTGATACAGTCAAAAAATAGGTGGTCGGTAGACCTTTCTTCTCAGAACCATATTTCGGGTACGCCTGGACATTCAGTTTAAAAAGGTCTTCCACAACTGATGCAATAATTTTATTGGTAGTGACGGAACCGTATCCTCCTACTGAGTGACCACGCATAGAAAAAGTATAAGGTGGACGAATATCTGGATTACTTTTAGGGGTAATAGCCAATTCATGATCGATTCCAACAGCAAAATATGGACGTCCACCATTCACCATATTATCTACAATCGAAATAATATCTGCCGGACGAACATCTCTGGAACCCAGTCCAGCTGAACAGGAATAATGTTTGGGAATGGTCATTTTACCGTCAATAATATTGGTTGAAAAATCTGCAAAAGCTGCTTTGATTTCCAAAGTGAGTGGATTGCTCTCTGCCAGTGGATTATCCACTCTTTCCATGACGGTAAATCCTTTAACATTTTTTAGTGCTTTCACCATTTCTTTCCCGGGGAAAGGTCGGAAGGAAGTCACATGAACTACGCCTACTTTTTGTCCAGAGGCGTCTCTCAAATAATCGGCCGTTGCTTCCGATGTCTCCATCATGCTTCCCATTCCCACCAGAGCCCATTCTGCATCCTCCATTTTATAGTTTCTCACCAAATCATATTGACGTCCTGTCAACCGTTCGTATTCCCTCATAGAGTCACGTAATTCTTTTATCACTTTCTCTGTATAGTATCGTTGAGATATTTTCCCTTTCATGAAGGCATCCTGATTCTGGACAACTCCTGACATGACTGGATGAAAAGGATCCATCAAATTGACCAGATTATCCTGGGCACTTCCAATAAAGTCTTTCATCATCTCCGGATCAGGTAACGATACATTTTCTGTGGTATGAGTCGTTAAAAACCCATCCATAATATTCATAAAAGGTGTAAATGACTTTTCAGCTGTCCTTCTGGCTATCAGTGCCAGGTCTCCCGCTTCCTGGGCATTCCTGGCAAAAAGCATTCCCCACCCACAATCGGAAACACCCATGACGTCGTCATGTCCAGCATGAACGTTCAATGATTGGGATGTCAAGGTTCTGGAGCCAATATGAAACACCACCGGTAATCGTTTACCGGAAATTGTATAAAGGACTTCTTTCATTAAAATCAGTCCCTGGCCAGAAGTAAAATTGGTAATTCTTCCCCCGGAAAGTGCAAATCCTTCACAAGTACTCGCAGAACTATGTTCTGATTCTAATTCAATAAATACCAGATCTTCATCCCAAAGATTTTTTTTGCCATTCGCTACCATCCGCTGAAATCCCGATCCCATTGTTGTAGAAGAAGTAATTGGATAAGCACATGCACCCTGAGAAATATGGGTTTCTACCCAAACAACCATTCCCGCACCATCAGTCGACGATTTAATTTCCTGTTTCATCTTGCCTTCTTTATGATTTATTCATTTTTAATTTAGATTAATTATAGAAATATTTTTGTCTTTTAATAGATAGAATTTAAAAAACTATTTTTCGTAAAGATAGTGATCTCCTATATAAAATAATCATAGATTATCAATGATAATCAATTAATAAGTTTTGCTAAATTAACCCAATCTGTAAACTGATCTGAAGTCAAAACAATGCACGAAATGTCCCTCGCGATGAATATTGTCGATATTGCCTGTCAAACTGC
>CAYXMX010000054.1:0-9864 GCA_964466265.1 uncultured bacterium
CGTAACGGTAATCAAAGTCGTGGCCACCATCATTACTCACAGTTTCCAGCCAGTTACGGTTATTATAGGTATACCGTGACGGATACAAACCGTTCTACGTTTCTATTTTGCAAAAATCTTCTATTTTTTGAAGGCGAATCTGCAAATCGTTATATAATAGGCCTTAGGACTTATAACCCAAAGGTATTCTCATAAACAGAGAAAAAGAGAATTTTAGGTTACTTTTTATGGTTTCCGTATGATATGTATGCGAACATTACGGTATTGCGAACTAATGTGTGGCGGACATATCAATTTATACATTCCCACAAGCTTACATATTACGATAGATACAAAAATAGCCACTGGGAAACAGTGGCTATTTTATTTGACGGAAGTTTATATCCGTCTTGGTAGCGGGGGCCGGATTCGAACCAGCGACCTCCGGGTTATGAGCCCGACGAGCTACCAGACTGCTCTACCCCGCGATCTCTAATTATTTCCCTATAAAACGCCGGCAAAATTAGTGAATCCAATTCTCCCTTGCAAGGTTCACTTGGCATTAATTTCAACAAAGACAGGTAAATGATCCGAATATCCTCCTAACAGTTTATCTCCCGCCCAGAATCTAAAGGGATAATGGGCATATTTTCCTTCCTGTTGCCGGTATATTGATTTATCAAGGATAGCTGCTTTGTTGGCCTGTAGACCCCGATCATCCCTTAACCCCTGACTGATAATCACCTGATCATAGAAATGATCATTTCCCCGCCAAACGTAAGTACCTGTATGGGGTGTCTCCATCATCGGTTTCATTAAATTAACCATATTTACCGATTGGAGCATTTTCACATTCTGATCTGTAGGGTCTTCGTTAAAGTCACCTAAAACAACAATTTCAGCATCCAGATTTTCTGATAATATTTTTCCTATTTCATTGGCCAGTAACCTTGCTGTCGAACTGCGTTTGGGAATCGCCTGCTCTTTTCCCCCGTAATTGGAAGGCCAGTGATTAATAAATATATGGAGCGAGTTTCCCTGATAGGTTCCCTGAACGTATAAAATATCCCGGGTCAGGTCCCCCGAAGGAAGTTGATTTTGAATCGCCCTGCTTTTAAGAAAATGAAATACTTCCGGGTCATAAAGGAGGGCATTATCAATTCCCCGTTCATCGGGAGAATCAAAATGGACTATTTTGTATTTTCTCGATAGAACTTTCTGATTCAAGTCATCCAATACGAGGTAATTCTCTACTTCACATAATCCCATAATATCTGCATCGATATCTTGAAGAACAGAAGCACTGTTTCTCAATTTAAGTTCATAAATCTCCTGGGTTACATTTTTCTTTCCTCCCAGGGCAAACTCTTCATCCCGGGTTCCGAGATCATCTACCAGGTCAAAAAGGTTTTCTACATTCCAGAAACCCACCCGGAGGACTTGACCGGACAAGAGAGTGGATATCCAAAAAACAGCTGGTATTAATATCTTCTTCATTTTCATTCATCAATTTATTGAGGATTCATTATAATCAGAAACTTTTTAAAAGCAGGGGCATTAATAATTCAGAAGCGGACATGATTTTTCCTCCTTCCCTCCTTGTTACCTCCTTGGTTTGGTTGTGTTCGCTTCTTTTTGAATACCGGTCACCCATGGCCTTAATTCCTCCAAATTCCGGTCCAAGGGACATTCAATAATCCATTTCAACTTCTCGGTGGACTCATCTTTGATTCTTTTCCCCAGATTTCGACGGAGCCAATGTTCAATTTTTCCTGCTGATTTAAATTCCCCTTCAATGGCAAATACCTGGGTCGGAACCCACGGTTTCCACATTGCAATCTCACACACATGTTCAGCCGATTCTCTGTAGGCGGCGGCCAATCCTCTTTTTCCCAGTTTGATTCCACCGAAGTACCGGACAACGATTAAAGAAATTTGAATGGTGTCCCTTTTTCGGAGTGTATTTAAAATGGGGATGCCCGCCGATCCGGACGGTTCTCCACTGTCAGAATAATTTTCAACCCTCTTTCCTTCATCATAACGATAGGCCCAGCAGATATGTCTGGCCTGATGAAATTCTTTTCGGGTGGTTTGTAATCCGGCCTGGACATCCTCCAAAGAGAAAACCGGCCGGAGAATGGCGATGAATTCAGACCGTTTCACTTTCAGAGTCGATCTGGCTTCACCGATGGGAATAACACTCAAGTTTTCCTGTATGAAAAACGGATGGGCACTCCGTTAAAATTGAATGCTTTCCGTAGTTCATTTTCCAAAAATCGTTTATAGTGGGTCGGGATTAATTTAGGATAATTGGCGTAGCATGCGAATAGTGGGGGCGCAGAACTCACTTGCTTGATAAACTTGATCCGGATCAATTTACCTCTCTCCGCCGGAACAGACCGTGTTTTAATCGCCCGTTCTAGAAATGTATTTAAGGCTTTGGTTGGAATTTCCATTTTATAATTTTCATAGACTTCAAAGGCTTCTTTAATAATAGAGGACACGCGCTGTCGGGTCCGGGCGGAAATAAAAATGATAGGGAAATCATCAAGCTTGGGAAACTGTTCCCGGATTCCCTCTTTGGTTTCGGTCAATGTATTCGTTTCTTTTTCTATGAGATCCCATTTATTCACTACCATTATCAGCCCTTTGCCTGATTTGATGACTTTATCCACAATGGAACGATCCTGTTTGCCAAACCCTTTGACAGCGTCGATTAATACCAGTGCAACATCACACTGAATAATGGATCGTGCCGTCCGGACGGCACTGTAATATTCCACGTCATCCTGGACCTTGCTTTTTTTACGCAGACCGGCCGTATCAATCAGAATGACATATTTTCCGTACCACCTCAACGGCGTATCGATAGAATCCCTTGTGGTTCCTGCAATGGGTGTCACAATGGTCTGCTCCTTTTGTAAAAGGGCGTTCACCAATGATGATTTTCCCACATTCGGCATCCCCACAATCGCTAATTGTAAATCGGTATTTTGATCTTCGGTCGTTTCCCTGGAATCAGTATGTAATTTCTCTGAAATTTCCTCCAGAATATCCCCTGTTAACCGTCCCGTCAAGGCAGACATGGGTAAAATCGGTTCGATTCCCAGTTCGTGAAATTGATGAATCTGGCTATCTTGGTTCATATTGTCGCATTTATTGACCACTAAAATATGGGGTTTACCACTTTCTCTTACCGACTGGGCCAATACCTGATCACTGGAAGTGATATTTTCCCGTCCGTCTACCATGAGGATGACGGCGTCTGCTTCTGATATAGCTAATTTTGCCTGCTCGCGGACCGCTGCATTAAACACATCCATATCTTCAGGAATGAATCCACCAGTGTCGATAAAACTGATCCTTTTTCCAGACCATTCTGCTTCGCCGTATACTCGGTCCCTCGTAATCCCTTCCTGGGGATCCACAATGGCCTTCCTCTGGCGTAACACCCGGTTAAAAAAGGTGGATTTTCCTACGTTGGGTCTTCCCACGATTGCTACAAGAGGAATGGACATGTTAATCTCTGATTCCCATAAATATTTTCTCTTCTTTCATGTTGAAATGTTAACTGGAAGTTCCGTTGGTTATTATGTTAAAAAGTGCCACTGGATCATCGGGTGAAACTAGGAACGGGACACCAATCTCATTTGAAATATCTTCCAAGGTCATGTCATCCAATGTTTTTTCTCCCGCCGTTTCACTGACTATTCGGTCGCTGAATATTACCATATTCCCAAAATCTTTTCCTTTCAATTGATATACTATATCACGACCCGTCAGCAGGCCTGTCACCGTCACTTCATTTTCACCGTAAAATGTATTTATTATCGGAATATAGTTCACATATAGATTGGGAACTGAATTTAACAGAGGAATAAACCAATCCTTAAATGTTCCTGAAGCCAACATTCCTGAACCAATGGTGATGCGAACCTCTTTGGTCAGTTCGGGGATTTCAAATTTTTTCCACATTTCCTTAAATGCCCGTACCTGCCCGACCCCATTTTCCTCCAGTTCAATATTCTCATAGTAATCAGTGGGAGGAACATCCTTTCCCGTGGTTAAAAACCACTCGTCGCTGAGGACCAGAAACCGCCGTCCGTCCGGGTGGCGGAATCGTTGGTCATAATCCCCATAAAGGGCCAGGAATTCATCAGCATATTCCCGGGTGACCGGGGGTAGATATGGCAATCCTTTCCGGTGCCCGGTGAGCCCCACAGGTACAATCGATAAACTCAGGGCTTCGGGAACAAACTGGTGGATATCTTCAATGGTTTTTTCAAGAAAAGGGCCATCATTCCAGGTAGGGCATAACACAACCTGGGAGTGTAATTCAATACCGTTTTCCGTTAAATATTCAAATTTTTTCAATAGAAAATCATCCTTGCCGTATAAGAACATTTCCAAACGTTTATCCGGGTCTGTGACGTGGACGGAAATATACAGGGGAGTGAGTCGCTGTTCCACAATCCGTTTTAATTCTTTCCAACCCATATTGGTTAGGGTAATATAGTGGCCATGAAGAAAAGACATGCGAAAATCCCCATCGCGGAAATACAGGCCCTCCCTCATCCCGGAAGGATTCTGGTCAACGAAACAGAATAAACAATTATTGGCACATTTCCGGATTCTCATTTCCTCAAATTCTAAGCCCAGATCATCGTCTATGTCTTTCTCTAAGTCATATTCAATCCATTCCTCTCCCTGTTTCACTTTCAGGAGGATATGGTCATCCGCTATCTTGAACCGGTAATCGATGATATCTTTCACCCGTGAGCCGTCAATAGATTGGACGATGTCTCCCGGATGGAGACCCAGGGCTGATCCTAAACTGTCTTTTTGTACGGAAATGACTTTCATGAGGGGCGAAAATTACAGTGTTTAGAGAAGAATACCGATGGTTGTTTAGGTGGACTTCTAACTAATAATACGGATGAATAATGTAAAAGATTAAATTGAACTCTCTGCTTTATAATTATTAAATGTGGTAAGATCAGAAGCAAACAAACCCAAACGTTTATATCGGTCGTTTCAGCTTAATACAGCATAAATGGTTTTTTTAGATTCCAGCCCCTATTATAGATCAGCTAAAATCTAAGCCAATTCCATTTTCACCAGGTAGATATCATGCTCATGACGACGAATAAGCTCTGTCCTTACTTTTTGACATCCAAGGTTTGAGTAAAATGTTACTGCATTGAGGGTTGCTTTTAGAATAATTGGGCGAATGTTAATCTTTTTTACAACGAAATGGAATAGTTCTGAACCAAATTCTTTATGATGATCATCGGGATATACAAAAAGCCCGTCAATCTCAGCTTCGGAAAATAAAACAAATCCTCGGATTGTTCCTTTAGCTAAAAGTGAAAAACAGTGACATTTTTTTTATCTTATCGCCCAGTCCTCGAACGGTCTGCCCTTTATGCCAGGTATCGATAATCTCCTTCGGATAAAATGATGCACAACCCATCGTTGTCGCCTTCACCATAATCTCAAAAAGTCGATCTGTCTGATCAACAGTCGCTTGACTAATTGTACTCAAATATGACTGTTAGTAACTATGACCAACATTTTCTTTTAAATATCCCATGAAAATATAATAATCTTCATGCCAAAATAAAGAGATGGCTTTTGTTGCAAATACAGTTTCTACTAGATTAATTGTAATCGGTCTCTGAATTGCTAATCTCAACACGACCTTTATTTGACTGCACTTCAGCCTTATAAACAACTATCCCCGACGGTAAATTTATCATTCATTAGGGAGTGGGAATTCTCATGAGCGGGCGATGAGAATCGAACTCACGTCACGAGCTTGGGAAGCTCGGGTAATAACCATTATACGACGCCCGCAATTGTTTTATTTGTCGACGGAAGTTATGATTTTTTCACTTTAAAGCCAAAGTTAGAATACATCTCTATGTCCCCTTGTTTAGGTACCCTTAAGGGTGTTTCACCCTCTGTCGCCCCACTTTTCATTTTAATAATATCTGGGAAAGCTCTTTGCAATTCAACCTTATCCAGACCAGTATATTGTCTCGTCATATTTGTATCGGTGTGTCCAAGTGCGTGACATAAGGCAAATTCTGAACCCGTTAAGAAATAGAGTCTTGAAGCAAATGTTTTCCGCAAGTCATGCATTTTACCTTTTAATCGTGATTTTTTGAGTGCCTTCGCAAATACTCTGCTGAATACTTTAATTGTACCGTATCTGTTTATACGTGTCTTTAACTGTTGTTTAAGCCACTCGTTCATCTGAATGACTATCATCGCCTGGTGATCTGTAAGGTGCACATATCTTTGGTAGCTGTTCTTTGTAGTACTTCCAATAATTTGCAGCCTGTAGCCATGATCATCCATTATTAAGTCATTATCAAAAGGTTCAGCTAATCTCATACCTGTATCACGGTAAAGTTTATACGCATTGACAAACAGCTCTCTATCATCTTCTCCCATTTTTGCTTCGTTATGAGGAAATCCCTTCCTCACATTCTGAAGTATCCGTTCAAATTCATTGTTGCTGAAGAACCGAACTGGCTGTTGGACGGCTGGTACCTTTTTAATTCGGATTTGGTTATTGATATGTCCTTCATCATACATCCAGTTGAAAAAAGTTTGTAATGTTCTTAATTTTCTATTTACAGTATGATTACTTAAATCTGGCATACTGTTTTTATAATCTGTGAAATGCCTCGGTTTGATTTTATGCACATATTTCACATCTATTATGAGGATAAACTCATGTAATGTTCGTGAGTATATATCAATGGTGCTTTTACTTAACCGTTGACTGTTTAAGTAGGATTTATATTCTCTGATTACATTTTCAATCGTAAGAGATATATCTATCAACGTACCGCCCTTTTTGTACCAATCCAGCTGACTTTTTATTCTTTTAACACCATCTGAACCAAATTCTTTATAAGCACTTATTAATTTACCCCGTAATGATGTGTCTTGGATTCTATCTCTTCTATGTTCAGCAATGAGTTTTTTATCGGTGCCAAGAGGAAATTTAATTTCACCCCGTTCTTCCAGATCGTTACCCCATCGAATTCTAGAGTAATATTTGCCATTTATTTTTAAAATGGGCATTCTTCTCATTACATTAGATTTAGTTGCCATTATTTCACTTCTGAATGGAGGTGGTATTTGATGTAATTTAGTCTGTTCATTAGTACACGAAAGTACAAAATATCTGCACCATTTTTGAGAGATTACACGAATTATTCATAATATCAGATCCTAGAAGCATTATTTGAAAATTTTCATATTATATTTATTAGGAATTCATAAGATGTAATGAATCGATTTTCTGGTAGGAATATTCTTGATTCTCTAACTCGAAGCTATTGTACCTATAAGAGTGTCCATACGTCCATTTGTGAGAGGGTAAATGGACAAATGGACACCATATATGCATACGGTAATTAATCATTATCAAATTCAGTAATAATAATTTCATAATCATTTTGATCGTGCTTTTTAATATAACCCCAATCAACCATTCGATTAAGAAACCTTGATGCCCTTCGTTGGTTTTTATCATTATCGTCCCATTCAGCTATAGTCATCAGTTGAGTTCGATTGAAATGATAATTGTTCTGTTTTGAAGATACTGCGAGTTTCTTTATGAGTTCTATTTCCCATTTTCCAGATAAATTAGAAAAATGGGCACTTTCATTATTTATCACCTCACCTTTGTGGAATACAAGATTGTCTTCATCCCAATATAGCTTGAATGGTTCATGCTCTAGTGGACAAAGCTCATCTCTACATTTCCAAATTTTCGCAATTCGGAATTGATTTGAATGCGTTGAAGATCCAATCAATAAACAGTTGTTGGCAAACATCAACAATTGCTTCCCGCCCTGAACTAAATCTCCGTGTAATTCTTTATACTGATTTATCCCTTTGTTAAAATGAGCAACCAACAAAATACTTATGTTGTATTCATTCGTTAGATATCTGCACCGTGATAGAATAGGTTTAAGTTCTTTATTGTCTGATACATCAGCATCAGTACTTGTATAGAGGTTATCAACTATCAGAACACCATCTTTAAATCCGATTTCTTTTATTGTATTTTCAATTTTTACCCATTGATCAGTAAACAGCCTATCTTCCTTAGCTAAAGAAATTAAATGGATTTTTTCTATCCAGTTTGATATCTTTGAACGATCATCGAAATAGGGAATCATCAATTTTAATCTCTCCTGCAAAGACTGCAATGGGAGCTCGAATTGAACAATCATTACTTTTTGTACTTTAATCTTGAACTCGTTAAAAACAGGCACACCAGAGGCCAGCGAACAAGCCACTTGCAGTCCAACCCATGTCTTGCCAACACCTTCCGGGCCAGCTAATACGGAAACGCCATTTTTGTGTATTAAATATTCAATTACACTTTCCCTTTGATGCATTTTCGTTTTTATCAATTCAGCTCCTGTCATTACTTGGTATCCTTTCCGGCATGGTTTATTTTTAATCGGAAATCTTTTTTCTGTCTGATTATCCATTTATCCACGCCTCAACATCTGATGCTGTAAAGAGCAATTTTCCATGCTTTTTGCTGCATTTGAGCTCACCCCTTTTAACAGCCCTGCGTATTGTGGATGTTGATATGGATGCATATGTGGATACTTCCTTAATATTCATCCACCGATTAGTAACCGTACCCTGGATTAGCGACTTAATTTCATGCAGAATTTCAATTTCTTTATTATTCACTTGTAAACCTACCTTTGAGATTAGATTATATTATTCAGTTAATGTTAACTGAATAAATTACAGGGAATAATTTTTCTTTAGTGCGAGCTTACCTGGGGTGTTATATGGAAATCTTATAAAATATGAGAAAAATATATTTAATCTAGGTTCAATTTGAGAAACCCTCTTCTATTCCCTGGCAGAATCACTTTAGAAAACAACTCATCCCAAATTTCCTGGTCATTTTTATTATGAACAAAAATATCTCGCACCCGCGTTTGTTTTGAAGATAGCTCTTTTTTGACATTCTTTTCCCATTCTGCAATGATATCTAATTGATGCATTTCAGTTTTTCCATTTTGATAGTTATCGAAAAGAATTTTAACTATTGAAGCCTGGTTTTTTGTTAAATAATATTTATTTCCTCGTATTTTAATAGTACGAAATTTTGGTGTATGGTCTATTTGATTGAGTTTGACCATCCCGTGGTCTAATATTTTTTCCAAATCTTTACCCGTTGATAGATTTATACCATAACCTGCCAGCCAAGAGATGATTATTTTTCTAAAATCAATTAACTCGATAACTTTGATTATTCCGTCTTTACCATCTGTTAGAATATTTTTTGAGAATTCTTGACTATCTGTGTAAATCTTCTTAATCCAATTTTCGAGTTCAATTAATTCATTGATATTTAAGTGTACTAAAACCTGATCGGGGTCATTGTAACATTCCCAAAAAATATCGGTATCATCTATATATGAATCATCTTCGATATTGAAAGGGTCTCCCAATATTTGATGATTCCCTTTTTGAATAATAGTAAATACGTCTGATTTTCCTTCTTCAGTGTTATAATCCAAATAATAGCAATCCGGTACGTTTGGTTGGTATGTCGTTTTATATTGATTGGGTGTTGGGTCTTCCACACCGCGGTATAATCTTATCTCGTGTTTATTTGTTAATTTTGTTGACATATCTATTGAACCATTATCTACAATATAATATTTACTTGGGTCTTTACATGGGGAAATTTAATCAGTTTAAACTTTGCTTTACCTTGTCAAAATAATAGATTGAAAAAAATTCACCAACAAAAACTTGGACAAATATAATACGTTATTTTAGACACTATTAATCTTTGGTATACACCCAATCGAATTCTTAATAAAA
>CAYXMX010000055.1:0-9284 GCA_964466265.1 uncultured bacterium
CGACCATAACTGAATACACAATAATCAAACTGATTGGCAATATTGGTTGAATCATAGTCGTTATAATAGATATTAATACCTCCCCAATCCCCGGCGCTTTGAGGAAATAATGCTGAAGTAAAGTAGATGGAATCCTGCTCATTACCTATTGCTGTGATTGGACCATAACAGTTTAAATTGTAATCTCCGAAAAACATGACTTTAACCCCTGGATTAATTGTAAGACTAGAATCATGAGGTACTATTAAATTTCCAGTCACTCTATAAATATAATCGGAAGTAAGAATACCAGAAATTGTATCTGAAATATCTAATATAGTCCCATACTGCAATGTTATACTTGGCAAAGTTGTATCTTCTACCAGATATAGGTTATTTACGTAATGAGGGAGATAATTCTCTTTATAATACTGTAAATTGTATATTCCAGCTTCCAGGATAAGAGAATACTGTCCTGATGAGTTTGTTATTGTGCTATCATTATTCGCGCTGGGTGATACTGCTGTAAATTTGATATTTATTAATGAATGATCTGATTGATCATCTAAAAATGCATATCCATTTATATTCACATTTATTGCGAATAAGTTAGACATAGCTAAACAAAATATTGTAAGGTACTTCATCATTTAGACACCTCTTATGAATGAATTATTTTATGGCCACACTGTAATTATTCCTGATTGCACCCTTTGTAAAACTGAATTATTATAAATATCTCTGATTGTACATAAACTACTTAATTCGATGATTGAATTAACTATTGGTCCAGACTGATAAAAAATAAATCTAACAAGTTTTCCGGACCCTGTCACCCCGGCATTATTCCCACCTGCTACACCCAAATTCATTATAAACGTTCCTGCTATTGTATCAGATTCAACCATCGAAATTACATAGCCATTATTTTGGAGAAGAAAATCATTCGTATTATCTTCAAGAAAAAAGTTAATCAATTTCAATTCATTCGGAGGGTAAGCAAGCTCAATATGAGCTCCCATAAAATCAACAACATCATTCACCCTTGCGAATACAAAAAAAGTACTACCCGAATCAATAAAAGCATGACCAGGAGAAATAAATAATTCAGGCCCTTGTGATACATTGACATCAAAGTTTATTATCGGCCAATTTTTCTCAGTAATGTTCGTAGGGTATTGACTCCTGATTTCAACAGAATAATGTTTATCTTCCAAATTAGAAATAATTATTGTATGCATCCCAGTCGTGCTGTCGTATGACCAAAATGACAAATTTGTTAATAAAAGATCTTCTCCCGAATGCCAGGAAGACCAGCTGCGATTATCAACTCTAAATGAATACAATATCTGGTGTGCAATGCGGGCAAGGACATTAGATGAATCCGGCCAGTAAAGATTATTTGAGTGCCGAAAAGAAAAAACAACAATATTCGAATCAAGAATATCATCATCTAGCGGACCTGAAAAGATAGCTGTAGATGGAGAAACATAGTTGGGATCTTGAGGATCAAATAAATTATCAATCTCACTTACACCAATCGTGCATGAGCAAAAATACAGACCGCACATGTAAACGAGGAGTATACTTTTAATTGAAGGGTCAATTTTCACCCAAATATCCTTCTAATACTTTTGTTACTTTAACATAATTTATACTCAAATTTTGTGATTTATATCACAAAATAAACACTTTGATTCTTTTTGTTTATTTAGAAACTAATTTCCAAACACCATCCCAATCTTTTCCAGGAGGATTTTCCATAAAATGTTTACATCGTAAGATATATACTTTACTGGGTGTTGTGGGTCGAGTAGGAAATTCATCCTCCAGTTTTGCAGACAATTCAAAAGTTTTTAATGCATCCTTCCATTGTTGACTTTTATACAGTCCCAATCCTTTATGATATAAGCTCAATAATTCTTCTGTTTGACTATCCAGCTGTCCTTTTTCCCCTACTAATTCATAAACATTAATCGGTACTTTTTTCCCTTTCACAGTTACATAATCCAAAGATCGAAATTCAAAAAAGTCCTTCACTGCTTTGTACGTATTTTCTGCAATTTGAATATATACACCATATTGTTTTGCAGATGCTTCTAAACGGGATGCCGTATTTACTGTATCTCCCATCATGGTATAGTTCATGCGCATTTCAGATCCCATATTTCCAGTAACCATTGGACCAGAACATAATCCTACCCGATGACGAAGATTGTGGACCAACTCAGGCATTTCGGGATCCAAGCTCCATTTTTCTCTTAATTCTGATAGTTTCTTCTCCATTGCTACTGCAGTTTGACATGCCAATAATTCATGTTTTTCCACCGGTACAGGTGCTCCGTAAAATGCAACTATGGCATCTCCAATATATTTATCCAGTGTTCCTTGATGACCTAGTAAAATATTTGTCATTTCAGTCAAATAATCATTCATCAAATGAACCATTTTTTCCGGCTCCATCACTTCTGAAAAAGATGAAAAGCTCTGAATATCAGAGAAAAATGCTGTCAAGTAACCTTCGTCGCCCCCCAGTTTAGGTTCTTGTTTTTCCTCATACATCTGGTCAATCAACTCAGGTGAAATGTAGGCACCAAAAGTATTTTTTAAAAATTTCTTATCTTTCTGCTCATTAAGAAAACGATATAATACATTGCTGACATATGTTATCATAATTCCTACTATGGGTGCCACCATAGGTAAAACATAACTTTCACCAATCCCCGGCAGACCGATATGAGCCCAACCACCTGGTGAAAATATTTTACCATAAATAAATTTAACCAGCCACAAGTAATCATTCATAAAGGCACCGCAAACAATACCAAAATAGACGATCCCTTCAAGAAATACAAGAAAGGCTGCTATGACCGGATTAACAAAATCTAAAAGGAAAAATGCAATAATTGCTAAAAACGATATTAATAGCATTTGTTCTATAGGAAATCCAAAACGACTCAAATCAGTAACTGCACTCCCAAATGTTTTAATAAAGTTGTGGTGTAAAATAGTTTGTATTGCATTGGCATGAGTTTCCATTCCCGGCGTTAGTTGTTGAATACCCATATAATTATAAAATGGGGTTGACTTGGTATCATGAACAACTTCAACCGCAACGCCAATAATTACAATTTTATTATAAAACGGTGTTTTGGTTATATCAAAATCACTACCGATACCTAAAGCTTCCATTGTAGCTTTTCTATCATCCGGATTTTCAATTTCCATAATCCATTCGGGGGGGGCTCCTGGTAGAAATTGTGTCATCCAATCCACATCCTCCATCGGATCTTTCAAATCTATCTCATCTGTATCAATCACATGGGCAACGGAGAAGCGTGGGAAAGTTCCCCATGGAGGTAAATTATCTTCAGATTGAACCCTGTATCCCGACGCAGGACCATAGTAATTCACTAAAAAAGTATTACTTTTTCCATAAGCATTAATTGAATAGGGGCCATACGTCCATACTCGGGAATCAGGATTATACCTGATGATTGTCGTATCTGCAAGGTTTGTAAAAGCTTTCACAGCCTTAAAACCTAAAGTTAAATATGCTTTATCCGGCTCGTGAGCCATATACCCCGCAATGGCATACCGCCTAGAAAAACCATCATCATCCATTTGATCATTAATGAGTCCTGTCTCAGGATGCACTGCCATGATATCCTCTACTGGATATGAGATATATTGAGGAGGCTGGCGATTGGGTTCAGTGACCATTTTTACATTGATAACCACTTCAGTTCCATGAGCTTTCGCTTCTGCTATGGATTCAGCTAGCAATTTATCACCATGTCTCGGAACTAAGTATGGAAGAGCTTTTTCAATCTCGTCTACAAAGGTAGAATCCCCATTTTGTGGAATCAAATTAGTAATTTTTTCTTTATCAAAATCTTCAATAAAGTCTTGAAGATATTCAGATTTTGTTTCATGGGAATCAAATTGGATATCAAATGCTATTACTTTTGCACCGGCTCTATAAAGATTGCGAATAATTGGTCCCCAAACTGTTCCTCGAGGATAAGGCCATTCCTCCGGCATTAATCTCCAAGCTTCATCATCAACTTCTAATAATACAATATCAGTACCTATCTCTAAAAATGAAGAATCTCTAGCTGTCCATCCCGTTAATGGGCCACGGACATAACTAAACCGGAAGTCATATGTTTTCATTTCAACAATATCAAAAACACCAACCCAATGGAGTATGCTGACCAACAAGATAGAGAAAATGGTCAACGCAAAGCCGATCCATCTACTTTTAAAATATTTAATTAATTTGCCCACTTGATCTAGAAATTATATCTGAAAGAAAATAAAACCCCAGATGTATTTATTGCTGTTTCTATTTTTGTTTTACGGATTTGGATATTTCCTGTAACCAATGCCTTCAAACCATTCATTAAACTGATTTCAACTCCCGATTGAACTCCCAATAACCTAATAGGTGTTGTTCCTTTATTTGATAAATAGGATATACCCCCTTTTACTCTTAATCGATTATTCCAAAAAGAATAGCTTCCATTTGTATTTACTGATGTCCAGGTCAATTCATTAAAATTAACTATCCCATCACTATTTTGAACAGGAACTTGAATTGTTGTGCGACTAATATTAAATACAGTTTGCAATGGAATATTGAATCGTGTAGATAAAGCAGTTGATATCATTTTTGAATCAGATTTTTGATAAAAATAATCTTTTCGTCTATCACTTGATAATTGATCTATATTAGTTAATGTATTAATATTAATATTTAAGTTATGTTTTAATCTGCCGGTCGGAAAAGGATAGGTAACAGAAAAAAATGAATTATTAGTTTTTGAATCTTCCCGAAGGTCAACAAGGCTATCCCCGACACGTTCTAAATCCGTTTTACTATTATTTTTCCCAATGGTTTGGAAATTAACAACATAAGAAGGTGAATCTGGCCCAGGAATAAACGTAATTCCAATAGAAATATTATTCGTTTTCAACGGTTCTTCCACAGTTGAAAGAATTTTATCATCCCGATATTTGTATGCCATATTGAACATTAATTTATTATCCAAGAAAGATAACCTGTCAGAGAGAGTGAATTCACGAATATTATTCACTAAAAAGGGATTAGCAAGGGAAACAAACTCTGGACCAATTTGTCTATATTGAATAGTGAATTTACTGTACCGATAATTTCCTGATAACTTCAAATGAAATGCTGAAGAGGGCATATTAACGATAGTTGAAATTGGATTAGTTTTCCAAGTATTTGGATCTATAGGAAGTAAAGGTGACATATTAATATTCATAATAAATAAACTTTCATAGTCTAAAGGATTAAAGATAGCATTCGTATCAATGACCATAGATCCGGCACTAATGAGACCATCACTGTCATATGTTGTTGCTATCAATCCGTCTAAAGTATCATCCAGGGCAGTATCCAATTGTGCCCTTGTCATAACTCCGTCCCAAATATCTCTATTGTATAAACTCATATTCCAACTTAAATCGAATCGCATCCTCTCTTTGTCCATTTCCTTGCCAAAATCAAATCCGACCACAATATTATCCTGCGGTTTATCACCATTCCAGTCTTTATCAGGAAAAATTGTTGATCCATTTACCTTTTCAACTGCTGCTAGAAAATCAGTATAGGAATAGGTGCCGATCGGGATAGAAAACAAACTATCATCATATGTTACGTCTGCACTGTCAACATAAAAGTTACCATTAGAAATAAATGGATTAATTGAATTCACATCATCATTTGCCTTCATAAAATGTAGACCAAAATGATAATCGAAGAGATTTACTGATAATCGTGTTAATGCAACATTTTTTTCAAAAGTATATCCTTTTCGATCAAGTGTAAATACAGGGCGGCCTAAAGAATCAATCGCTGTTTCACTTCCTAATAAAGAGTATCCACCATCAACTTTATTCAAATACTGGACAGACCGATTTAACTGTCCTCGAATAATTTGCGCTCTAAAAAACCGCAAATTTAAATCAACACTAATACCTCTAATTCTTCTTCCATCAATAGTATATGGAGTCACCGATTCATAAAAGTCTCCAAATTTTAAGTCCAGGTATTTCATGAAATTAATACTAAATGAAGATCGGTTTAACGGCTGCGAATATGGATTCTCCCTGCTGGTATACCTATAATTCACGTTTACATCTGCAAATTCAACTTTTGCTTTTCCTTTGGCATTTAACTCAGCAACATTTAGAATATTTTTCCCAACAATATCAGATGATACTTTAGTGTTAATTTCCCCTCTATATTCAAATTGAGAAGATAGAATGGATCCTTTCCGAACAGTAAATGTCCATAAAGTTGGCTGCACTGTCCGTCCATCTACCGTCGAAAGAAGAATTTCTACTTGATGTCTGCCCTTATCTAATTTTTCTGGCGAAAAAGCAATAATACCACCGCTGATTTCAGCTTTGTCAGTTACATCTTTTTCATTAAACAATAACTGTATGCTGGATGAGTCTATATTGGTAACATTAAATAAACTGACAGCGATGATAGCATCTCTAGGGCTTATTTCAGAATATGGTTCAGGGGATAATATTAATATATCACCTTTAACGACTTCATCAAATTCTGGTTGGTTTATAGAACTTGAATTATTAGCGACATTGGATGAATTAATTGATAGTGAGAATGGTTGTTCAAATGGATTTTCATCATCTGGTGCAGCCAAAATAGCACCATTGGACAATTGAAAAATAAAACAATATTCAATTCCTTGGTCAGAAAGTAATCTTCCGTCAATTGTCATTTGCCAGTAAGTGCCCTCTTGGATCATCGGTATCTCTTGATAACTTAAATTACCGGTAATACGGAAATATCCCTTTGCATCCAGAATTTCGGCATCTGTTAAAGGAAGTACACTGAGGGTTAAATCTTCACCCATCGTGGCATCAAAAGGTTTTTCATGAAAAAGGCTCGACCCACTGAATGGGTAGAGATAATGAATTAGAATGGCGATGATCAGAATCTGTTTCATATTAAATATCTTTACGAATTTATGAAACAGAAAAGAGTTTATTGTATATCAATTAGAAGAGTTTTTATTTCTCCGTTTGAATCCTCAAACTCGATTTCAATTTGTGTTCCCGTTGTACTCTCTGCTTCAGGGTCATTAGGAATATTATCCGGGTCTGTTTCTGAAGTTTCAACAGTCCCATCCACTGAGGATGTTCCTGTCATACCCGAGCCTACATCTGATGACTCTCCACTCAATAAATTAGTTAAATTAACGAGTCCCTCCAACCCGATTAAAATATCGCCAATGTCCGGATCTGAAATCATCCAAAAATCGGTTCCTTTTACAGAAGCAACCGACGTAGGACTTTGAACGACAAAATCTCCTTTTTGTTGCTTCGTCACTTTTGCCCGCAACGTACCAAAGTCTACATTAACTTGTTTTGAAATTGATCCAATTGTGCGAATCCCTTTAACAATAATTTCTGTTTTTTCCTTTACTTTCACCATGGATTTGTCATCGATATATATAAATGCAACAAAACCATTATCTCCTGTTTTTATCCGGTCCCCATCAGAAAGAATCGTGCCAGATTTCAACTTATTAAAGCCACTTTGTCCAGAGGTTTCGATATTAACTTTTCCAAATACTTTTGTTACAACAGCAATTTTTGACGCACTTTTCAACGGTGTAGTGAGAAGAACTATCATTGAATATAAAACGACTTTATATAATGTGTTCATTACTCAGTCACCGATATATTGATAATAGAACCATTTTGATTAATGACCTGATTGATAATAGCCATAACAGATGTTTGATCAGAGGAACTACCGTTAATGGTGTAGTTTCCATTGGGAGTAAATCCATCCAGGGAACCACCCGGACCAAAGATAGCGTTAAATTGATCTGATGAAAAAACTTGTCCAAGCAACTGAATCACAGGACTAACATCGGGAGGCAATGGCGATGACCCACTGATATTCCCGATTTTAAATGCATTAATGGGTGAAATAATTTCCTCACTACCCTCAGTCGTTGGTAAGGTCACTTTTACCTGCCATACATATACCTTATTATATTCCAGTAGACGTGCGTTTGAGACAGGGTACTGAAAACTTGTTACATTCCCAATAGATTCCCAATCAGCACTTTGATCAAATGGCAACGTAGTTTCATCCTCAATTGCATCATCAATAGAAGAGTGTATACCGGGTTTGTATTCGGCGACTCGAATTTTCATATCACATTGGCTACAGAACTGCGGGTACCATATAAATAAAGGAAATGTATTATAAATTTCATTTAACGATGTGTCAGCCAGTGCTCCACCCGGTGACTCTAAATTGATATAGGAAGGAGATTCTACTACTATTGTCATTTCTTCTGTATCAGTTAATGGAAGGTCATCTTCATTGCTCCCACTGTAAATTTGCACATTAAAAGAATAATGGCCATCAGCCAGTTTACCTGTCGTAATAACCGCACTTAATATTTGATCAAATTGTGATATATCCATTGTTTCGTTAATGGAAATAGATAATGGAACACTATTGCCGTTCACATCATTTAATTGTGTCGAATACGTAGAAAAATCCTGATTGTCAATCATAATATCAGCATTCATAAGAAAAGGAGCAGACTCTACATCTATGACTGTTGTTGCAGTATTTATATTTAAAGAAGGAGAGACCATGGACGCCGTAAAATGGACTTTTCCATAAACCGGATAGGAAGTGCTGCTTAATCTAAACCGGAATAATTGAAAATTTGATGCTCCTGATTGTAAGTCAAAACTACTAATGTAATACATTGCATATTCTGTGAACCCCGGCTCAGGGTTAAGAGTCACAGTCTGTGAATATAGGTCATTGTTTAAAATAAATACAGATAGAAATAATATTAAGGCCGTTTTGTAAATTCTCTTCAACATAAGGTTTGAATATAATTTACTTGAAAAATATTGGTTTTACCAAACTATTTAAAGGAATAGAAACAAGTCTATGATATATATCACAAATAAAAAAGCCCTCATTAATTTGAGGGCTTTTTAAATATTCCCGGCAATGTCCTACTCTCCCACGCTGGTCTCCCGCGCAGTACCATCGGCGCTCCAGGGCTTAACTGCCGTGTTCGAAATGGGAACGGGTGTTTCCCCTGTGCCATTATCACCGGAAAATTCTTTTTAAAAGAACGGGAAATTGACGGGTGGTTTCCAAACGATAAAATTTTGGTAAAGCCATTCGGCTTATTAGTACTGCTCAGCTAAATACATTGCTGTACTTACACCTGCAGCCTATCAACGTCGTAGTCTACAAC
>CAYXMX010000056.1:0-8715 GCA_964466265.1 uncultured bacterium
TAGATGGAAACGCACTTTTCGCACCAAGTGGTGATTTAGCCGGAAATACCCGGCCGACTCCTGCCGGTTCCAATCCCGATATGGGTGCTTATGAATCCCCTTGGGCGGTGTCGCCTTATCCGGACGCACCGTCGAATCTCACGGCCGAATCACTGGATCACGGCGCTCGATTGAACTGGAATTTCCCCGCAGCCACAGATGTGGCACAATATTTTGTGTACCAGAGCACTGACTCTGCCAACTGGACTTCCGTGGACACAGTGGTTGGACGATTGGTAACCCGGACGACCGTCACACAACTGACAAATGATACACAATACTACTTTTATGTATCAGCGGTTGATTCCTCGACGAATGAAAGTCAACCATCTAATATTGTATCTGCCAAGCCTCATTACCAGGGGCCGGTGTGGTATGTGGATGACAGTGCCGGTAGTTTTTCATCCGGGAAAGACGGTTCGCCGGAACATCCCTTCGGAGATATAGGGGATGCCTTCAACTATTCTCTCTTTGGAATTGGAAATGATACGATCCTGGTATTACCGGGAACTTACAATGATGGGGATGACCGGAATATTGTCGCTCCACAGGATCCCTTTGTCCTTATCGGAAGAGATGGCCCTGATTTCACTATTATAGACATCATTCATAATGGCTACTTTTTGGAGATGACGATGGGAAACAGCACTCCTTCTAAATTAGCTGGCTTTACAATCCGGAATGGACAGCAAGGAGCCATTAATATTAATAGTGGAAGCAGTTTAAATATAGAAAATTGCATTTTTACGCAGAATGAACATGACAACTATGGTTATCCAGATTGGACTGGTGGCGCGATCTCCATTGTAAACGGAGGAGTTCTGGATTTAACAAATGTACTGTTCAGAGAGAATACTTCCAGCCAGAGTGGCGGCGCTCTGAGTATTAACTGGGGATCCCAAGTTAATGTGGTCAATTGTATATTCTACGATAATTTAGCCTCAAACCCAGGAGGGGGTATTGCAATCAATGGTGATAATTCAACCCTCCAGGTAGTCCATTCGCTATTTCTGGCCAATCACGTTGACCAGGGAGGCAATGTGGGTGGAGGTGTATACTATGCCAGTGGCAATCCGGAAGTATATATTTTTAATTCAATCTTCTGGGATAATACCTCTGGATCTAATTACGATGTCATTGATAATGTGAATCAGGCCACTTTGATAGATCATACTATACTTGAAGACGGAATCAATAATCCCACATGGTTTCTGGGCACCAATTTTGATTTAGACCCGGTGATTGCTGATACGGCGAATGGTGACTTCTCTCTTTCAGAATTTTCTGGAGCCATTGGCCGTGGATTAGAAACCTACGATAATATTTTTACAGGATTTTCTGAAAGTATACCCAATGTAGATTATTTTGGTAATGCTCGCCCTCAACCGGACAGTACATTACCGGATTTGGGACCCATCGAACATGAACGGGAAGCCCAAAGACACCGTGTATTCCTGGTGGCAATTGATGGGAATGATAGTACAGGAGATGGCATTAACAATCCATTCCAGTCTATCAGCCGGGGAATTAATGAAGCATCAGATTTTGATACAGTTGAAGTGGCACCCGGAACCTATTCCGGCAGCGATAATCATTATTTAAATTTCAGTGGTAGTCCCATCGTTCTCCGTTCGGCGGATGGCCCAATGACAACCATCATCGATGGGGATGGACAGAGTCGGCCCTTTGATTTTGATAATACCGGCGAGACTCCTTTTGCACAGGTTATCGGCTTCCAGGTCCAGAATGGAAACGGGGACAATGGAGGTGCCATCGCGATTCGGGATGCTTCTCCTGAATTCAGAAATATGATCCTGGTCAACAATCAGGCCACCAATGGGGGAGCCATTTATGCTGAAAATTCTGAATCGAATTTCACCAATACCATCATTGCAAACAATGAAGCAAATATCACCGCTGTGGCTCAGATTTATGGGGGGAATGTGGGCTTTTATCATTGCACCATTAGTGGGAATCATAGCTTGGATCAGGAAGGAATTGCTGTAGATAATGGATCGGTAGAAATTCATAATTCTATCCTATGGGCCAACAGCCTGTCTGCCGTAGAGATCAATCTTCTCACCAGCGGTAGCGCTATGGTGAATCATTCCATTGTCATGGGCGGTTTCCAGGGAGAGGGAATTTTTAATGGTCGACCCGGGTTCAATAATCCCGCTTCTGGGGATTATTCACTTCAGGATTGGTCACCGGCTATTGGACGGGCGGATACGGCCAATTACGGAGAATATGCTTCTCTAGATCTCTTGGGCAATGCCCGGACCTATTCAGATACAACCTGGGGTGACTTGGGTGCGTTGGAACATGGTTTTTCCAATCCGGATCTGACCCAATATACCACACGATCCTGGGTGGTCAGCACCACCGGGAATGACTCTACCGGATTGGGAACGGTCAGTGAGCCTTTTAGCTCAATTCAACAAGGAGTTAACTTTGCACTCTATAGTGATACCGTGGCTGTGATTCCTGGTACGTATTTCGAAAATATTAAAATGGATGGTAAAGCGATTGCCATTAAATCTTCAGGATCCAACACGATTATCGATGGAAACCAGACCGGATCTGTACTTTCACTCTTAAATGGCGGTTCAGAAACCACCCATTTGGAAGGTTTGGTTATACAGAATGGTCAGGCAGAATTTGGTGGAGGTCTCTATTTACAAAATACAGCTGCTACCATTGAAAATGTCATGATTCAAGCCAATCTGGCCAGTCAAAAAGGAGGAGGAGTATTTTCATTTTTTGATGATTCAACTGCTGCTTATTCAGTGGCCATTATGAATTCAGAAATTAACAATAACTCAGCGTCTGTAAGTCGCGGCGGCCTTTCTTTGTCTAATCACACAGTCACTATTTCCAATTGTGAAATCAACAATAACCAATCTGATGGTAATGGCGGGTTATGGATTGGCGGCAGTTCAACAACATTTGAAGTGTCTGATTGTATCATTGCTGGCAACCAAGCAAATACTTTCAGCGCAGGTGGCAGTTTTTCAGGCGGGGCAACGGGAGTCGTGAAGCGAACGGTAATCACCAATAATTCAGCAAATATTGCCGGTAGTGGTGATTATTCCGGTGGTTTAACTGTATGGAATAACGCCGATGTTACTTTTGAGAATTGTGCCTTTGTGAATAATAATGCAGGTATTGGCGCCGGCCTTTCAGTTGGAAACGGTGCAAACGCCACTGCACGAAATTGTGTTTTCTGGGGAAATACTCCGGATCAACTGGCACTCCTTACCTGGAATAACCAAGGAGGAGACCTCACCATTTCTTATTCAGATGTGGAAGGTGGCGAAAGTTCGGTGAATATCGCTGATGCCGGTCTTTCCAACCTGACATGGGGTGTAGGGAATTTAGATGTGGAACCTGCCACTCAAAGTGGAAATACCGCTTTATTACTGGCGCGTTCATTATTAATTAATGCTGGCGATCCCGATAATGACGGAGATGGAGTGACCTGGGATAGCGATCCTGATGACCAGGACAGCGATGGTACTCGAATGGATATCGGCGTTTATCCGTACTTGAATACTTTTACAGGACCAAACTTCCATGTCGTGGCTGAAGGAAACGATTCCACCGGAACCGGCAGTATGGATTATCCTTTTGCCACCATCCAGGCGGGAATCAATTTTGCACTGGAATCGGATACAGTACGTGTGGGGCCCGGTGTCTATCAAGAAACGGTGCGATTAAGGGACTACAATATCGCAGTATTGGGTATCCGGGGACAAACAACTATCAATCCTCAGGGGATCGGGACTGGAATGATTCTGGACGGTTCTTACACATCGGCTACTTTAATAGATGGTTTTCATTTTACAGGTGGAGTTTCATCCCAGAGTGGCGGTGGAATGTTTATTACGGGAGGCTCTCCCACCATTAGTCATAATCGTTTTTCTGGAAATACAGATGATACTAAGGGAGCCGGTATTGCCATTGGTTCTGGATCTCCCCTTTTGGAATACAACATGATTGTTCAAAATAACGGTCACGGAATATATATTGATTCCAACGGGCAACCTGAATTGATCAATAATACAATTGCCAATAACAGTGGAACAGGTGTTTACAGTGTTTCATCATTATCCTCTCCTGGACGAAATAATATTTTATGGAACAATAATGCCGGTTTAACCGGACCATTTGTTTTCACTTATTCCGATATTCAGGAAGGCGCAACCGGAACGGGAAATATTAATACTGATCCACTTTTTGTGAATGGGCCAGACGGTGATTATCGTTTAGATCTTTTAAGCCCCTGTTTGGATGCCGGTGATCCCACCGATCCTTTTGACGATGACAGTACAGTGGTTGATATGGGAGCCCTTCCCAATAACCGGTCCTTTGTGAGTGGAAATACCGGTGGTGAAAATGTGGATGTTACCGCTGATACAATCGTTATTGTTTCCAATGATTTAGTGGTGGAATCTGGGGACACTTTGAACCTTGAACCTGGCTCGACATTATATTTTGAAGCGGGAGTCACCCTGACGTTAAATGGATTTTTAAATGCCAGCGGAGATGTAACGGAGCCAGTACTATTTACAACACTGGATCCAACGGAGATGTTTGGCGGTATTATTTTAAATACCTCGTCTGGTCGTGATGTAAATGTTTTCTCCCATGTATTAATTAGTAATGTGGATGGTAACAGCATTCCACTCACTGTAAACGGAAGTGCAACCCTGGAGCATTTTACCATTGCAGGTAATGGGAATGATACCTCTCTCGTGGTGAGCGGTGGTACAGTTAATCTCGATTATTCAATACTGGAAGGTATCGCCGCTGGTTCGGTGATCATTTCGGAATCATATACCCAAAGCACGGATCAATTTGTTGATCCGGCCAATAACGATTTTAACCTGATACCCACGGCATTAGCCATTGATATTGGCATCAATGACACCAGCTATATTGATCCTGATTTTACTTACTCGGACGGGGGTGCTTTCTACCATGACCAGACGGGTTATCCAACAGACTCTATAATTGTCCTTTATCCTGCCCTTGAGGATACTGTTCTTGTCAGTCCTGATACCAGTCATTTTTCAGGTCTCTTGGCAGAAGTCCAATTTCTTAATGAATACGGCAGATTCAAAACCAATGCCGGTGCATTCTGGAATGGTGGAAATCAATTTGGCAATTTTTCCGTGGATAGTACTCATATTACTGATCTTAACGGAAAGGCAACCAATTTATTCTTTACAAATACTGTTTCCGGCGACTTGAACTCTTTTACTATTTTATCCGAAAATGGTCAGAGCCCATCGGGGGTTTTCAAAATCGTTCCCGGTAACCCGGATTCAGTTTGGGTAAGCGAACAGGTGGAAATGTTTATTTCTCAATTTGACTCAATCAATATTAATGCCCATATTTTTGATCAGTTTGAAAACCTGGTTTCTGATGGCGAAACAGTTTCATGGAACATTTTGCCCATCGTTGGAAATGGTGACGGATTCAATTTAAGCACTGAATCATCTTCTACCATTAATGGGATGGTTGATGTAACCGTTCTAACAGACCCAACCGGAAATTCCCTGTCTGTCGGAGATCAGATAGAGGTTCAGGCCGTATCTGGCAACGGTTTTCATCAGAGCGCTTTTATTACGGTGATTCCAGATGATATATATAACCTGGCGATGCCAAGCAGTTTAACCGAAAGTCAAATCGACCTTTCTGCAGATGTAGCGACCATTGAAATTGAGGCCACACTGATTGATACTTTTAATAATCCGCTGGAAGGGGTAGAAGTCTTCTGGGAAGTAGTGACAGGAGCAGGAACCGGTGAAAATTTAAGCGTGAATTCTTCCCTGACAGATGGCACCGGTTTAGCGACCGTTACCTTGAATACTTCCACGGTGGCGGGACGAAATTATACGGTGAGTGGATGGGTGTCTGATGCTGCGCTGTTATCCGTGTTGATGGGCAATCAAACTGCGGATCATCGAAATGGTTCTTCTCCTCCGGTTATTAAACAAGAACCAGGAGTAAACCTGGGTTTAACATCGGGGAATAAAGACATAAATCTGTTAAATACAAACCATGAATTAACCCGGATTCCTCTCCCGGTTCGGATCCTTCAACAAGATGATAATGAAAATGTGGATCTTCGGGATGATAGTCGGGCGATTTATGATATCGATGATACCACTGCAGTGATCCATGTGATCCCGGGGGTAACCAATATCGTATCATTACCCTTGGATTCTGTCGATGTACTGCTGGGACAGCAGTTAGAAATAACAGCTGCAGTTTTGGATCAGTTCGGGAATACCGTTGCGGATGGAACACCGGTAGTTTGGGAGATTGTTCCAGCGAATAATTATGTCACCATTGAAAATGCTGACGCCACAACGGTGAATGGTGATGCAAGTATCAATCTACTCATTGAACAAAATGCACCTTGGGATTTTGACTTTGTCATTCAATTAACATCTGAAGGAATAACAGGAGCAACAGGCACACATAATATCCATGATGTGACGCCACCAGCGTCGGTTGTAAATATGACAATTACACCCAGCGTTTGGACACAAACTAACCAATTTATTCTGGCTTGGGACAACCCCGCTGAACATTCCGGTATCGCTGGAGCATATTCTCGTATAGACTCTGAAACGGAGGAATACCAGCCACAAGCGAATATCAGTACATTGGATATACTAAATCGTCTCCCGGCAGAAGCTGCGTCTACTATAAAGGTATGGTTACAGGATAATGCAGGTAATAGTCAGGAAAGCAATGGAATAACGGTTATAGCCAAGTGGGACTCAACGTCCCCGGCTGCGTTTACTCTGACTTATCCACTTGAGGCTTGGTATAATACACCAACATTACGGTTTGAATGGAACGCTTCATCTGATGCCACCGCCGGCTTGAAATACTATGAATTGACCGTTGACGGGAGTCATGTTTATCAGCAGCATCCCGATTCTACCCGGCTCGATGTTCTGGACGGTTTTGCAGCTGGTTCACATAGTTGGACCATTATGGCTTATGACAGTGCAAATAATTCGATAGAAGCCAGTAACCCGCAAACTTTTAATGTCGATTTTACCACGCCGACCATTTCCCATAACCCGGTACTGGAAGGAACAGAAAATACAACAGTGACCATCATAGCCAACTTTAGTGACGATGCTTCCGGTATTGAAACGGCACAGCTTTATTATCGAAAGGGAGGAGAAATGCAGTGGCAGGCCCCCATAGATATGAAAACACTCAATACCTATCAAATTGCCAGTAGTTTTGTCACTTCATCAGGGGTCGAGTATTATATCTACTCGAGGGATATTGCCGGAAACGAAACCTACCAGCCAGTGCAAGGATTTTATTCCATTTCTGTCACCATCACCGGTGCAGGGCTATCCAGTACAAACCGGTGGCCCACGGGGATTCCAAACGGATCTTCAGCCAGCAGCTACCAGTTGATATCTTTTCCCGGGCAGGCTGCCAATTCAACGCCGACAGATATTCTTGTAGATGATCTTTCAGCATATGATAATACAAAATGGCGTTTCTTTGAATATGGCGGTGTCGGAGAATGGAATGAATTTGAAACCATCACCGTTATTAAACCGGGCTCCGGATATTTTCTCATCGTGAAAGATCCTGCCCTGAATATCAATACCGGTCAAACAAGGTCAGTGGTATCAGATGAAGATTATTCCATTACCTTAACAACGGGTGACTGGAGAATGTTTGGGAATCCCTTTGATTTTGCCATCCCCCTTGAAAATGTTTACATAGATGATTCTACAAACTTAGTAGGGGATGATAATCTCTACACCTATGATGGAAGCTGGGTAAATCCCACTCAAATTGAACCCTGGAAAGGCTATATTTATAAATCAACAACTGCCAGTAAGATTTATATTAAACCAAGGAAAAATAATGGTGGTTTATTGAAACAGGTAAACCGGGAAATGGTTCTTCAGGAAAATGAGTGGTTGGTCAATATCAAAGCCAGAAATGGTTTGGGGCTAGATGAATTAAACACCGTTGGCGTGATGGCAGCAGCCAATGATGAATATGACGAATGGGATGGATTCGAGCCTCCCATGCTACCCGGAGGTGTTTCTTTGAGAATGGATCATAAGGACTGGCCTCAAAATGGCGATATTTATACAAAAGATATTCGAGCCATTAAAGAAAATGGTGAATTCTGGGATATGGATGTGGCTGCAGAAGATGATCAGCATAATGTCTACCTCTATTTTGATGGAATTCAAGATATTCCGGCAAATTTCGATGTATTTATTATTGATGAAACATTGGGTTTGGCACAAGACATTAGATGGAACCCTGTCTATCGGTATGCTGTCACCCATCCAAATTCGATACATGATATTCGTTTTATTGCTGGAACCAAGGAATTTGTCAAAGCCAACAATGCTGGTGTAGAACTGTATCCAGACCGATACAGTATCAGCCAGAATTTCCCGAATCCATTTAATCCTCAAACGTCAATTGTGATTACATTAGAAGACATCTCAACGATTGACTTGGTGGTGTACAACATACTTGGCGAGGAAATCATTAGAATATCAGACGGAAATCAATACCCTGCCGGATACTATAATTTTATCTGGAAAGGATTGAATCGCGATGGAAAACGGGTTGCCAGCGGTGTCTATTTTTACACAACACGAA